>NZ_JBEOXF010000006.1:0-265055 GCF_040296405.1 Streptomyces sp. NPDC002133
CAGGGCGTCGGGACCCTTGGCCCAGCGGGAGCCGGGGTGCGGGGCGAGGTAGTCGGCGACCAGGTCGCCCCGGCCCTCCAAGCGCCTCCCGGACCGGCCGGCACGTGATCCGCGCTACGTACCTAGGTAGACCCATGCCTTCATCCCTGGCATTCCGCTCCTTGCACCCACGAACCGTCCTGGCGGTCGTGCTGCTCGCCGTCTTCGCTTTCGCGCTGCTCCAATCGCTGATCAGCCCGGTTCTGCCGACGCTTCAGGGAGAACTGGACACGACACAGAACCTGATCGCCTGGGTCATGACCGCCTTCCTGCTGTCGGCCTCGATCTGCACCCCCGTCGTCGGCCGCCTCGGCGACCGCTACGGCAAGGACCGCGTACTTGTCGCCTCGCTGATCGCACTTGCCGCGGGCTCGGCGATCTCGGCGCTGGCGCCGGACATCACTCTCATGATCGTCGGACGGGTGGTGCAGGGCGTCGGTGGCGGCGTGCTGCCCCTGGCCTTCGGCATCATCCGTGACGAGCTGCCACGAGAGAAGACACCGGGCGCCATCGGCTTCGCCGCGGCCCTCGCGGCGGTGGGCGGCGGTGTAGGCATCGTTCTGGCCGGACCGCTGACCGATGCCTTCGGCATCCGGTCGCTGTTCTGGATCCCGACGGCCCTGACCGCCGTCGCAGCCGCGGCGGCCCGCGCAGTCGTCCCGCCGTCACCGTCACGGAGCCGGAGTCCCATCAGCTGGCTCGCCACCGCACTGATGGCCGGCTGGTTGGTCGCTCTGCTCGTGCCGCTGGCCCAGGCGTCCCGGTGGGGCTGGACCTCCGCCGCGGTGATCGCGCCACTGGCGGCCGCCGTCGTGCTCGCCATCGGCTGGGTCGTCGTGGAGAAGCGCTCCGACCGGCCGCTGGTCGACATGCGCATGATGCGCATCACCGCCGTGTGGACGACGAACCTCGTCTCACTGCTGTTCGGCGTCGGCCTCTTCGCGGTCATGGCCTTCCTGCCCGCCTTCCTGCAGGCCCCGCCCGAGGCAGGCTACGGATTCGGTGCGAGCGTCACCCAAGCCGGGCTTCTGCTGCTGCCGATGACGGTGACGATGTTCCTCGCCGGGCTCTTCTCGGCACAGTTGGTCAGGCTCTTCGGGCCCCGGTACGTGCTCGTAGCGGCGTCGGCGATGAACGCCGTCGCCATTGCGATGCTCGCCCTCGAGCACGACCGCCCCTGGCAGATCCCGCTCGCGCTGGCCCTGCTGGGCGTCTCGCTCGGAATCGCGTTCGCGACGATGTCGAACGTCATCGTGGCCGCGGTCCGTCCCGACCAGACGGGCGTGGCCAACGGCGTCACCGCCAATGTCCGCACCATCGGAGGATCACTCGGTGTGGCCGTGATGAGCGGGATCCTCGGCGCGCACACGCCGGCCGACGGCCCACCCGCGGAGGCCGGTTACACCTACGGTTTCGCGATACTGGGAGTCGCCGGCCTCGCCGCGCTCGCGGTCGCCACGCTGATACCGGGGCGGCCGCCTCGCGGTGCGCACCCCGGCCAGGCCCGACGTTGAGCGGGCTCACCCGGCCCGGATCCTCGGGGCGAAGGCGAGCGGCCCGTCGGGTCGGTCAGCCGGCGGACGATTCCGCCGACTGGTCGAGCACGCTGCTCACGGCGATGCACGGGTCCGTGCCGGGCGCGGCCGTGACGATGGCGTCGGCGGCGCGCTCGGCAGCGTCGCGGAAGGCGGCGCGTTGTTCCTCCGGGAGTCCGCGCAGCACGTGGTCCTCGGCGAGGGCGACGCGCTCCTCGGCGTCAGCCAGCGCCTGCCGCCCGCCGTCGGTGGCCACGATGCGCCGGGCGCGCCGATCGCGCGGGTCCCGCTGCCGCTCGATCAGCCCGGCCGCCTCCAGGTCGTCGATCACGTACGTCAGGACACTGCGGTCGATCACAAGCCGGGCGGCCAGTGCCCCCTGTGTCGGCACCTCCTCGTGCACCACCACGGCCAGGATGTGGTAGCCGCGGCTGCCGTGCGGGAGGTCCTTCAACACCTCTTCGACGTACTCCTGCCAGCGGCGCAGCACCATCCCCAGCGACCAGCCGAAGTTCGCACCTCGCCGGCGGGCGCCCGTCTGCTGAGAACGGTCTGTAGCGGTTGGCATGCACACAAGCCTACCAGACGGTGTGTTGGCGGTCATATAGGTTGTCTTGCAAAAGATATGGATGGCATAATTGATGTCGGGCAACTCAAATGTGTCGGGACTTCCTGGTCCCGGCAGGCAAGCCGGGCTGCCCGTCAAGGTCCGCTGTCCGTCCATCGGACGAGGCGATGCGGCCCGACGCGGCACCAAAACGGAAACGGAGCACCAGCCGTGCGAAAGATCCACCAGATCTACATCGACGGAAAGTTCGAGATACCCCACGGAACCGAGCTCGCCCCCCTCCACAACCCGTCGACCGGCCAGGTCATCGGGGAGGTGCGACTCGCCGACGAAGCCGATGCCGACGCCGCGGTCGCCGCGGCCAAGCGCGCCTTCGCCTCCTTCTCCAAGACCGGCAAGGAGGAGCGCATCGCCATCCTGAAGCGCCTGAGCGCGGCGTTCGCCGAGCGCCTCGACGACATCAAGGCGGCGATGACCGAGGAGTACGGCGCGACCCGAGGCATCGTCGACGGCCTCGTTCCCCTGGCGCCCGGGATGTTCGACGAGGCCGTCAAGCTCCTGGAGTCGTACGAGTTCACCAGGACCCGCGGCACGACCACCGTCTCCATGGATCCGCTCGGCGTCGCCGTGGCGATCACCCCGTGGAACCTCAGCGTCGTCTTCGTGGCGCAGAAGGTCGCCGACGCCCTCGCCGCCGGGTGCACCATCGTCGTCAAGCCCAGCGAGCTCAGCGCGCTCCAGACGCAGGTCATGTCCGAGTGCTTCGACGCCGCCGACCTCCCGCCCGGCGTGGTCAACATCGTCACGGGCCGCGGCCGGACCGTCGGCGACACCCTGACGTCGCACCCCGACGTCGCCAAGGTCGGCTTCACCGGATCGACAGCCGTCGGACAGCAGATCATGCGGAACGCCGCCGACACCTTCAAGCGCCTGACACTCGAGCTCGGCGGCAAGAGTCCGAGCATCCTGCTCGACGACGCCGACATGACCTCCGCCGTCTCCGCGGCGCTCGCCTCCGGATTCCTGAACAACGGCCAGACGTGCTTCGCCGGGACCCGGATCCTCGCGCCGGAGAGCCGGCTCGACGAGGTGGTCGAAGCGATCGAGTCCGCGATGCCCGCGTTCACGGCCGGTGACCCGCAGGATCCGGCGACGGGCGTCGGACCCGTGGTCAGCCAGGCGCAGTTCGATCGCGTCCAGAGCTACATCCGTCTCGGCCAGGAAGAAGGCGCGCAGCTGCTGACCGGCGGGGAGGGCCGGCCCGAGGGCCTGGAACAGGGGTGGTTCGTCAAGCCCACCGTCTTCACGGGCGTCACCAACCGGATGCGCATCGCCCGCGAGGAGATCTTCGGCCCCGTTCTCGTCGTCATCGCTTACAAGGACGAGGACGAGGCGGTCCGCATCGCCAACGACACCCCGTACGGACTGCAGGCACACGTCTTCTCCAGCGACATCGAGCGGGCTCGCCGTGTCGCCGAGCAGATCGAGGCGGGCACCGTCCTGATCAACCGGATCTTCGGCGACCCCGAGGCGCCGTTCGGCGGGGTCAAGCAGTCCGGCATCGGCCGCCAGCACCACACCTACGGACTGGAGGCCTTCCTCGAGCCGCGCGCCATCACCGCCTGAGCGTGGGCGTGCCGGGCTCTGCGTGAGGCTGGGACGCGCCCATCGGCCGGCGCATCCAGCCCAGGACGTGATCGAGGAACCGGATTTGTGCGCGGGGTCGAACCTGAGCTGGAGGACCGGTCCTGGCAGGTCCCTGTGTCCGGCCGTCGCTCCGATCACGGACGCCGCCAGGAACGGGGGCCCGGCGCCCCATTCGCCGGGCCGCGCCCGTTGTGCGGATCTCGAGCCCGAACGACTGGCCGGCGCCTCCCCGTTCACCAAGTACCACGCATGCACCGTCATGGAGTACGGCAACGGAAACTCTGACGCCTCGTGTGATCCGCCCGACCGCGGGTGCGAACACCCCCCACACACACCAGGAAGGACCGCGGCTCGTGCCCGCCACCACACAGGCACGAGCCGCCCTCGAGTTGCTCATGAATCGACAAGGGGCCGCGAAGGCGGCCAGGAAGGGCGGCGCGCCATGGACACCCCCCTCATCGCCCCGGGACGCACGGTGGCCCGGGTCGTGACCAAGTTGAACCTCGGTCCCAACGACCAGTCCGACGACAGGGCCTTGCTCTTCAGCCCGGAGAACCCCGCGCTGACGGATCCCTTCCTGATCCTGGGCGAGGACTGGGTCTCCTCGCCCGGTTTCGAGTGGCACCCGCACCGTGGCATCGAGACGGTGACCACCGTGATCGACGGAGTGCTCGAACATGGCGACAGCCACGGCAACGTGGGCGCGCTCCAGGCCGGGGACGTGCAGTGGATGACCGCCGGTCGCGGCGTCATCCACCGTGAACTCGCCTACCGCGACGAGCACGCCCACATCATGCAGCTGTGGATCAACCTGCCCGCCGACCGGAAGATGACCGAAAGTCGCTACCAGGACCTGACCATGTCGGCACGCCCGCGCGTGACCCGGCCCGGCGCCGTGCTCGACATCGTTTCCGGAACGGTCGAGGGGGTCACCGGCCCGGCGCTCAACCATGTGGACGTGCAGGCCGTGATGGTGACCCTCGAGCCCTCGACGGCCCTCGCCTACACGCTGCCGGCCGGGCACCGCGCGTTCGCGTACGTCCTGTCCGGCCGTGTCGCGGTTGCCGGCCAGGACATCGATGCCGGGCAGAGCGCCTGGTCCGACCCCGTGTCGGATGCCAGCGGCGACAGCGCGCTGTCCCTGGCCACTCCGGACGGCGACAGGACGACACGGCTCATGATCTACAGCGGTGCGCCCATCGGCGAGCCGGTCGCCTTCGGCGGCCCCTTCGTGATGAACCACCGATCCGAGATCGCGCAGGCCTACGCCGACTTCCGCGCGGGCAAGTTCGGCGGGGTGCCCCGACAGGCGCGGTTGGCGTACGACCGGTGAACGCGTCGGCCCTCGGCCGACGGAGAGCGGTGCAGCACTGGTAACACCAACCGTCTACACGGACTGTGGCAGACGCAGCAGGCGTAACTCGGCCGAAGCGCTGTCCGACCCGCCCGGAACGGCGTGCCCGAAGCCGGTCTCGCACACGGGACGGACCGCAACGCGGGCCCGGTCGTGGGTCCGCTCACCACGGGAGCACTGGTCACCGGACACGTGCCGACTCGAACTCGGGCTCGGCCTGCCCACCGCCTGAGGCGGTCTCGCGCTCCGCGTCCTCAGCGAGGTGGGTGCCGCCCGTGTTCGTGAACTTGTCCGCAGGCCGGGCCATCGGCGCCCCTGACCCTGCGGATCGGGCAAAGACGTCACCCGCTCCCACCAATGCGATGCGGCGGCCACCGCCTGGGTCAGGCCCGTCGCCCGGCGCCCACCGGCAGCCCTGTGGGTCACCAAGGTGCTGCTCAACATCCGTACTGGCAGTGGTTGCTGTGGTGACGCCCGCCACGTCGGGGCGAAGGGCCACTCGGCCAGGAGAGGTGAGGATCCGTCCCGACGCCGGCCCGTGTCCCAGGGCTCCGACGAAGGGGCGGGCGGCCGTGGAGTCGATCGGCCGCAGGGGCCGCAGGTGCCGGATGAATCGGCGTCGGTGGTGCAGGGGCGGTATCCGCATCCCGCGCCCTGTGGCGCTGGGGGGATACCGCCCCGGCGGACACGGTGACTCGGCCGCATCCGATGGCCGCTACCCCGTCCCTTGGGAGCGGCCCCCTGCACATTCATGCCCCTGACATGGTGCAGGTGTCTGCAGGCCTGGTCGGCGTGCATCGCAATCTTGAATATAGTCGATGATTTATGACTCTCAAGCATTTTCGGGATGTGATCGTCGTCTCGCCCGGATGACCTCGGCAGCCGGGTCGAGCGGTGCGTCACGCCTCCGGCATCGCCAGGGACCTTCCACGGAAGGTCCGCGTCGTACCCGTCCAGGGCGTGTGTGGCTTCGTCCGCGGCAGTCCGGCGTTGACCGGGACGTGCAGCGGGGCCTGGATGGTGTTGCCGGAGCCCACTCCCGGGGAGTCCGCCGTGCCTACCCGTCGCCGAGCACCGGAGGCCGCGTCGCCCGGCTCGTCGGTGTCCGACGCGTGCCGCGCGGGTGTGGATCAACGGACTTGTGGGACAGCACTCCCGGCCCGTCCTGGGTTCCGCCGGTCGCCGGCGGCAGTTCCACGGCCGTCCGTGGTCAGCGGTGGTCGTCGGACCTGTCCGCGTGGGTCGGCGTGCCCCGGCCACCGTCCCCGCCGCCCCCCGCGCCGGCCGTGCTGTCCGTCGGCGTGACGCTCCAACTGGAGAGGATGCGGAGCTTCTCCTCGGAGGTGGAGCCGTGAGCCGCGGCGTAGAGAGTGACATACAGGTCGGAGTCGGCCGCCGGATGCAGCGTCTCGTAGGAGAGTGTCATGTCGCCCACTGCCGGGTGGCGGAAGCGCTTGGTCCCGTACGTGTGCTGGAAGACACGGTAGTTGGCCCAATAGCGGGCGAACTCGTCGGACCGTGTGCTCAGTTCACCGACCAGCGATGAGAGGGCCGGATCCGTGGCGTCACGTCCTGCGGTCACGCGCAGAATGGCCACCGTCTGCTCGGCGATCTCCTCCCAGTCGGGATAGACCTCACGGGCCCTGGGATTGAGGAACATCCAACGGGCCATGTTGCGCTGCGCGGTCGGCATGGAGTCGAAGTCGTCGAGGAGGATCTTGCCCATCCGGTTGATGCCCGCGACCTCCAGGCGGGGGCCGTGCAGCACGGCGGGTGTCGGATCCAGCGATGCAAGCAGGGCGAGGAGCGCGGGCCGGGCCCTGAGCAACGGCGCGACCCCCGAGCTGCGCGACGGTACCGGGGCGCGGGACGGCCGGCCGGTGTTGGTCCTCACCAGATCGAACAGGTGCCGCCGCTCCACCTCGTCGAGCTTGAGGGCGGCCGCCACCGCGTCCAGGACCTGGTCGGAGACGTTGCGGGCACGCCCCTGCTCCAGGCGCGTGTAGTAGTCCGCGCTGACCCCGGCCAGTACGGCGATCTCCTCCCTGCGCAGTCCGGCGACCCGGCGGCCGTCGGCATGCCAGGGCAGCCCCACGTCGGGCGGCGTCAGCCGAGCCCGTCGGGACTTGAGGAATTCACGCAGCTCGGATTGCTTGGCCATACCCCCGAGTATTCGCGCGCCCCGACGCGGGTGCCAGGGCGAAGGGGGGTCTGCCGGACCCAGGAACACCGGGGCCGGACAAGTCCTGGGACGACCGAACCGCCGGTGGTCGTATGGAGGGCGTCAGCCACCGCGGAAGCGGCTGGCTCCCCCACGCCCCTCTTCAGGAGTTTTCCCATGCGTACCTGGTTCATCACCGGCGCCTCCCGCGGCTTCGGACTGGAGATCGCCCGACAGGCCCTTCGGAACGGCGACAGCGTCGTGGCCACCGCCCGCGATCCGAAGGCGGTGAAGGACGCCCTGCCCGGCCACGACGACAGGCTGCTGGCCCTTTCGCTGGTCGTGAACTCCGCCGAGCAGGCCGATGCGGCGGTCGCCGCCGCCCTCGAACGGTTCGGCCGGATCGACGTGCTGGTCAACAACGCCGGACGCGGTCTCGTCGGGGCCGTGGAGGAGACCTCCGACAGTGAGGCCCGCAGTGTCTTCGACACCAACGTCTTCGGCCTGCTGACCGTCACCCGGGCCGTGCTGCCGGCCATGCGTGCCGCGCGGGCCGGCACCGTCCTGAACGTCAGCTCCGTGGGCGGTTTCGTCGGCTGGGCCGGATGGGGCGTCTACTGCGCCACGAAGTTCGCCGTCGAAGGGCTCACCGAGGCCATGGCCCTGGAACTCGCCCCGCTGGGAATCAGGGCCTGCGCCGTGGAGCCCGGCCCCCTGCGCACCGACTTCCTCGATGGCTCGTCCCTGCACCGTGCCGGGTCCGTCATCGATGACTACGCGGACAGCTCCGGTGCCTCCAGGACCTGGGCCGACGCATCCAATCACGCTCAGGCGGGCAACCCCGTCAAGGCGGCTCAGGCCGTGATCGCGGCAGTGGACGGCTCGTCCCTGCCCATTCGCCTGCCCCTCGGCGCGACCACCGTCCACGACATCGAGGCCAAGCTGTCCGCCACGGGGGACGTACTGGACACGTGGCGCGACGTTGCCCTGTCCATCGACGACCTGTCCATCGACGACCTGTCCATCGACGACCTGTCCGTCGACGACCTGCCCGTCACCGCCTGACCTGGACGCCCTCGTCCGAAGCCGGGCCCCGAGCGGGGAAGGGGGCCGATTGATCGGCAACACACGTGAAGGGGCTACTCAATGACCGACCATGGCCATGAGCTCTTGTTCGGCACGTCCATCACGCCCACCGCAGCGTGTACGTGTCGAGGAAGTCAGAGTTGCAGGGATGGTCCTGAGACGTCGCCACATCCAGACCGGCGGCTTCTGTGAGCTCCGCCGGCGCCACGGCCTGTGCCGGTCGTGTGAAGCAGGTCCACACGCCCGCTGAGCCCGGTGCGCCCGACCCGCCTCGCTCGGCGAGCGCCCTGTTGGGAGGGGCCAGGCCTCACCGGCACGCTCCACCGGCGCCCACCCTCGTCGCTTCGAACAGGGCGGAACGTGGAGCGACGAGTGCCTGGAGACCGGTCAACATGCCCTGTCAGGGCTCGCCCTGGGTCCCGCCATCGGGCTTACGGCCTCCGGGCACGGCGTGGCTCGTGGCTCCCGGGTTCCGTTCCCGAAGCGTGGGCGACCGAGCGGCTGCCCGATGGCGGTGCGGCACCGCCGCCTGGCAGACGCCTACCAACCCTCGCCCCGAGCGGTCCCGGGCAACGATCCACTGGACCCCGGCCGACACGTGGCGGAGGACTCGGTCTGGACCCTGCCGCTGGGGAACCGGTCTCCGCCGAGGCGGACGGCCAAGGTGTCGAGCAGCGGGCCGGTGTCATGAGGCCGTGAGCCCTGCCCGCGCGTCGTCGGCCGCGTCGCTCACAGCCGACCGGCCGTGTCGTCGGCCGCCGGCTCCAGCGCCTCTACCGAACGGGTCGCGCTGCCCGCTGACGGCGCCGTGGCGGCCTTGCCACGGCGTCCGCTCAGGCGCAGGGCGATCGGTTCGGTGTAGCGGGCGGTTAGCGGACCGACGATCACCAGGACCAGGACGTAGGCGGTCGCCAGCGGACCGAGGGAGGGTTCGATGCCGGCGGTGACGGCGAGCCCGGCTATGACGATGGAGAACTCGCCCCGGGCCACGAGCGCGCCGCCGGCCCGCCACCGGCCCTTGGCGGAAATCCCGGCGCGCTTCGCGGCCCAGTAGCCGGTGGCGATCTTCGTCAGCGCGGTGACCACCGCGAGCGCCAGGGCGGGCACGATGACGGGCGGGATGGATGCGGGATCGGTGTGCAGGCCGAAGAAGACGAAGAACACCGCCGCGAACAAGTCCCTCAGCGGGCTGAGCAGGTTGTGCGCGCCCTCGGCGACCTCCCCGGACAGGGCTATGCCCACCAGGAACGCGCCCACCGCGGCGGAGACCTGGAGCTGCTGCGCGATCCCTGCGACCAGGAGGGTCAGACCGAGGACGACCAGCAGCAGTTTCTCGGGGTCGTCGCTGGAGACGAAACGGGAGATCACCCGCCCGTAGCGCAGGGCGACGAACAATACCGCCCCGGCGACCGCGAGAGCGACCGCCAGCGTGGCACCGCCCGTTGCGAGGCTGGCGCCGGCCAGCAGAGCGGTGACGATCGGCAGATAGACGGCCATCGCCAGGTCCTCGAGGACCAGGACGCTCAGGATCACCGGGGTCTCGCGATTACCGAGCCGCCCCAGATCGCCGAGCACCTTGGCGATGACGCCGGAGGACGAGATCCAGGTGACACCGGCCAGCACCACGGCGGCCACCGGTCCCCACCCCAGCAGCAAGGCCATGGCGGCCCCGGGGAGGGCGTTGAGGGCGAAGTCGACCAGTCCGGCCGGGTACTGGGTCTTGAGGTTGGAGACCAGGTCGCTGGCGGTGTACTCCAGCCCCAGCATCAGCAGCAGCAGGATGACGCCGATCTCGGCGCCGATCGCCACGAACTCCTCGCTCGCACCGAGCGGCAGCAGCCCGCCCTCGCCGAAGGCGAGACCGGCCAACAGGTAGAGCGGGATGGGCGAGAACTGGAATCGTCCGGCGAAACGACCCAGCAGGCCGAGACCGAGGATGATCGCACCGAACTCGATCAGGAAGAGGGCGGAGTGCACGCGTTCAGTCCCGTCCGAGTATCGCAGCGGCGGCAGCGACACCCTCGCGGGTGCCGATGACGATCAGCGTGTCCCCGCCGGCCAGCCGGAAGTCCGGGGTCGGCGACGGGATTGCCTCCGCCCGGCGCAGCACGGCGACGATGGATGCGCCGGTCTCCGTCCGTATGCGCGTCTCGCCCAGCACCCGGCCGTTCCAATACGACTGGACGGACACTTCGATGCGCTCGGCGACCAGGCCCAGGTCTGTGGTGTGCAGCACGTTGGGGCTGTGGTGCGCCGGCATGAGCGCGTCGATGAGCGAGGCCGACTCCGGACCCGTGAGATGAAGCGAATGCGCGCAGGCATCAGGGTCGTCGCTGCGGTACACGTTCACGGTGCGTGTGCCGTCCCGGTGTGCGATCACCGACAGATGACGGCGTTCTCGCGTGGTCAGGTCGTACTGGACACCGATGCCGGGCAGCGGTGTGGTGCTCATGCGCGGAGCAGGCACAGCCTGTCCCCTCCTGGTTGTCCGAGTGTTGTGCGACCGTGCGGCGGCGGATCGGGCAGGGTCGACCGCGGGCACGACCGTCCATGGTGCCACCTGCAGGTAGCGCGGGAAATGGGTGTCGTCACGGATGGACAGCGGACCGGGACAGCGGTCAGGCTGAGGCGGGGAGATAGATTCCGTCGCAGGTCAGGGTACGAATGTGGTCGGCTTGAAGAGGGAGCGGCGATAGTGGTGGTGGGAGCCCACCGAGAAAGGCGAGTGCATGTCGCTGTACTGGCGGATCTTCCTTCTCAACGCCGCCGTGCTGGTGGTCGCGGTGCTGCTGCTGCTCGGCCCGGTCACGGTGTCCACCCCGGTGCTGCTCGGTGAAGCGCTGATCCTGGCCGCCGGACTCGCGGCCATGCTGATCGCCAACGCGGTGCTGCTGAGGATCGGACTCGCACCACTGCAACGCCTGACCCGGGCCATGGCGACGGCGGATCTGCTCAGGCCGGGCAGTCGGCCGGTCGTCACGGGCCACGGCGAAATCGCTGCGCTGACCAAGACGTTCAATGCCATGCTCGACCGGCTCGAGGCCGAGCGGGCCACCAGCAGCGGCCGCGTGCTGTCCGCGCAGGAGGCGGAACGCCGGCGCATCGCCCAGGAGCTCCACGACGAGGTCGGGCAGACCCTCACTGCGGTCCTTCTGCAGCTCAAGCATGCAGCCGACCACGCTCCCCAGCCGGTGCGCGAGGATCTCTGCCAGGTGCAGGAGACCACCCGTGCCAGCCTGGACGAGATCCGGCGCATCGCTCGCCGGCTGCGACCCGGCGTACTGGAGGAGCTCGGCCTGCACAGCGCACTTCGTGCCCTGGCCGCGGAATTCACCACACCCGGCCTCAGCGTGCACTGCTCCATCGGCCCGGGCCTGCCCCCGCTGGACCACGCGACCGAGCTCGTCTTCTACCGGGTGGCCCAGGAAGGACTGACCAACACCGCACGCCACTCCGGCGCGAGCCAGGTGGAAATGGAGCTGCGCATCCTGCCCCGAGGCGGCGTGGGCCTGATCGTCCGCGACAACGGCAAAGGGCTGGGGCAGGCGGCCGAAGGCGCCGGCATTCGCGGCATGCGTGAACGCGCCCTCCTGATCGGAGCCGAGCTGTCCGTCGGCCCGGGCGGCCACGGGGGCACGGAGGTACGTCTGGACGTCACCGACGCGAAGGGGAACGCCCGATGACCGCACCGGCTCGCATCCTGCTTGCCGACGATCACGCCCTGGTGCGCCATGGGGTGAGGCTCATTCTCGACAACGAGCCCGACCTCACCGTGGTGGCCGAGGCCGACGACGGCGCCGAAGCCGTCGCCCAGGCGCGAAGCACGGACATCGACCTGGCCATCCTCGACATCGCCATGCCCCGTCAGACCGGACTGCAGGCAGCCCGCGAGCTCTCGCGCCTCCGCCCGGACCTACACATCCTGATCCTGACGATGTACGACAACGAGCAGTACTTCTTCGAGGCCCTCAAGGCAGGCGCTAGCGGCTACGTCCTCAAGTCCGTCGCCGACCGCGACCTCGTCGCAGCCTGCCGCGCCGCCATCCGCGACGAACCCTTCATCTACCCCGGTGCCGAGAGCACCCTGATCCGCAGGTACCTCGACCTCTCCCGCAGCGGCGACCCCCTGCCCGCCCGCCCCGTCACGGAACGCGAGGAAGAGATCCTCAAACTGGTCGCCGAAGGCCACACCTCGAAGGAGATCGGCGACATCCTCTTCATCAGCACCAAGACGGTCGAACGCCACCGCGCGAACCTGCTCCAGAAGCTCGGGCTGCGCGACCGCCTCGAACTCACCCGCTACGCCATCCGCGTCGGACTGATCGAACCATGACCATGTCCAAACGCCAGTCCGCCACGGGCTTCCACTTCTCCCGGGCCGGCGGCACCTGCCCGCTCTGGAACGTCTACGAGGCATTCGCGGCCCCCGGCCGCATCGACGTCCAGGTCGCCGAAATGCCGGACGGACAACGCTATTTGTGTACCGCTCGTGCCATCACCCGGCAACGCGGCGGCTGGGGTGAACCCGGCAAGACCTTCGCCATCGGCCTGGGTTGCGAGATCCGTCACGCCCACCGGCTCGTGTACTCCGACGGGCTCGACCTCGACAGCGCCTCCGTCGCCACGCCCATCGGCATGGGCTGCCGCGTCTGCGAACGCCTCGACTGCCCACAACGCGCCGCACCACCCCTCGGACGGCCGCTGCAGATCGACCAGAACAGCAGCACCTTCGCTCCCTATCCGGTGCGGCCCACTACGTCCTGACCACTTCCCGGGGGACCTCGGAGCAAGCGTGACCGATCACCGTGAGGCGCCCTGTGGGACCGGGCAGCGGCGTGCTTGGTCAGGCACGCACCGCGCCGCTGCGCAACGTGGCCGGTCCGATCAGGAGAGGAACTGGTGGACGAGAGCAAAGCGGACTCGGACCCGCGCGCGGAGACCGGGCGTCCGGGCCCGTGAACTCGCCCTCGGCTGTGCCCTCGTGGGCCCCCTGACCGAACTGCCCGGTGAGCGGGACGGGCAAGGACACGTGGTACGACGGTTCATCGCCGCCCCGCTGGAAGCCGTACCGGACGTGGATTGCAGGGACCCCGGCGAGAATCCCCGGGGCCCCGAGATCTGGCCCTCAGTCCGCGTCCCGTCGGCAGGCCGAACTCCCCTCCCGGCCCACGGGCGTCTCCTTGCCGGTCACCCACGGACGGGAGGGTCAACCGACGTGGACGCGGGGCCGGTTCGCCCGGTCGGGTTCGGCGACGCGCAGGACCTCGCGGGTGACGGGGGCGACCTCGCCCTGGCCGAAGAGGAAGAAGCGGAGGAAGTTGGCGAACGGGGTGCCCTCGGTCCATTCGAAGTACATGTGGGGGCGTTGGCCGGACGCGTCGCGTACGTGGAGGAGCAGTGCGGCCAGCGCGTTGGGGACGGAGGAGCTCTCCAGGGTCAGGACGCGGTAGCGGCCGTGCAGGACCTCGCCGCGTACGTTCAGGCCGGCCTCGAACTCCGAGGGGTCGCCGACGGTGACCTCGACGAAGACGAAGTCGTCCTCGGGCGGGATGTCGTTGTCGGCCCGGATCTGATGGATCTTGTCGCGGTACTCGGCGACGTCGCGCTGGTCGGGTTCGTTGGCGATGAACCGGATCGTGCGATGGGAGATGTCGCGGACGAAGCGCTCGGCCATGTCGTCCAGCGTCACGCCTGTGACGCGCAGCTCGAAGGCGCGGGCCAGCCGGGAGGCCAGGGACAGGATGATGATGCCGGCGATGAAGCAGGCGCCGATCTTCACGCCGTCGGGCCGTTCGACGACGTTGAGGGCGGTGGTGTAGAGGAAGACCGCCGAGATGACGGCGAAGGCGATCGTCCAGCGCCGCTGCCCGGCGCGGCTGGCGGCGATCGTCACCGCGATCGACGCGGAGCAGATCAGGACGAGCACGCCGGTGGCGTACGCGCCGCCCTGGGCGTCGACGTCGGCGTCGAAGATCCAGGTGACGAGGAACGCGACCAGGGTGAAGACGATCACCATGGGGCGCACGGCGCGTGCCCAGTGGGGGGCCATACCGTAGCGGGGGAGGTACTGGGGCATGAGGTTCAGCAGCCCGGCCATGGCGGAGGCGCCGGCGAACCAGAGGATGGCGATGGTGGCGACGTCGTAGACGGTGCCGAAGGCGCCTCCGAGGTACTGGTGTGAGAGGTAGGCGAGGGCGCGTCCATTGGCTTCGCCGCCCGGCTCGAACTCCTTCGCCGGGATCAGCAGCGTGGTGATGAAGCTGGTCGAGATCAGGAACACGCTCATGATCAGCGCGGCGGTGGTGAGCAGCTTCTTGGTGCCGCGGATACGCCCGGCGGGCTTCTCCTCGGTGTCGCCCGGAGCGCCCTCGACATGGGGCATGACCGCAACGCCGGTCTCGAAACCGGACAGGCCGAGCGCCAGCTTGGGGAAGACGATCAGCGCCACACCGATCATGGCCAGAGCGTTTCCGTGCTCGGTTGTGAGGGCCGTGGACCAGTCGGTGACGACGTGCGACTCGGTGGCGATGTGCCACAGGCCGACGATCACGACGACCGCGTTCAGGGCCAGATATACCCCGACGAGGGCGACGGCGACGCCGATCGCCTCCAGGAAGCCCTTGAGGAAGACCGCCCCGAGGAGCGCGATCAGCAGCAGGGTGACGAGCATCTGCTGTCCGTGCAGGAAGCCGGGCACGTGCGGGTTCTCCACCAGATGGATGGAGGAGTCCGCCGCCGACAGGGTGATCGTGATGAGGAAGTCGGTGGCGGCGAAGCCGAGCAGGGTCAGGACGAACAGCTTGCCCTTCCAGAACGACAGCAGTCGCTCCAGCATGGCGATGGAGCCCTGACCGTGCGGGCTCTCCTCGGCCACCCGCCGGTAGACCGGCAGCGCGCCGGCCAGCGTGACGATCACCAGCACGATGGTGGCCACCGGCGACAGCAGTCCCGCCGCGAGCGCGGCGATGCCGGGCTGATAGCCCAGGGTGGAGAAGTAGTCGACGCCGGTCAGGCACATGACCCGCCACCACCGCTGCCCCTTGTGCACGGGCTTCGGCTCGCCGGGTGCCCCCTTCTGGTGCCTGGCCATGTCGGACAGGCCCTCCAGCATCCACGCGCGCAGGCGGCTCGTACGGGCCTGGACGGGGGTGGTCATCTTGTGCTCCTGACCTACGGCGAACGATTTCGGCCATCACGGAGACGGCCCGATCAGCGTATGCACGGAAGCAGCCCGCAGGCCCTGAGGCACCCGCCCATGCTCAGAGACGGATTGGGTCGGCCGTAATCGGTGTGGGGCCGAGGAGACGGGCGCGTGGGGGCTGTCAGGTCCTCGAATCCGGGCAGGTGGCACACGGCTTGGCCCGGCCAGCGGGCGATGCGACCCTCGATCGCGACCGGCTCGACCGGTTCGAGGGAGCGACTGGACGCCCCGTCAGGTCGAGCGTGGCGGGCGTATATCGCCCTACCAGGTGAAGTGGTCCGCGCATCTGGCGCAATCATGCCGAGGGCACGCGGCAGATCGACCGGCTCGCTCGGTTGTGTGCCGCCGGGGGTCGTGGAGCACGGCCGTGGTGAATCGGCCGACCAGGGCGTGTTCTGTTGAGGTGGTCCGGGCCGATCGCGCCGACGGCGGGCAGGAGGACGCCGGTCGGGCCGCCGGCTCCCGAGCGGTGGAGGAACGGGCTCCGCCCGTCGATGTCGAAGAAGCGCCCCATCGGGACCTGATGCGTGTGCGTGGTGGTCATGCGTGCCGTGGTGGGCTCGCCGTGGCGCACGGCGCCAGGGGTGCGGGCGGCCGGGTGGTCGGCTGCCACCGGTATTCCCTGCTCTTGTCTCCCCGCCCTTGACCTGAACAAAGCTTGAGGTTCTACGGTCTTCTCATGAGCATGGAGACCACAGCCTGGATGCAGTTGCACAGCGTCATGAACGCACAACGGGACAGGCGCCCCCTCGCCCGGTCCACCCTGCGCCGCATCGGTGCCTTCGCCCTGCCTCACCGCCGTCGCATCGTCCAGTTCGTGCTGCTCGGCATCGTGGGCGCGGTGCTCACCGTGGCGACGCCGATCCTCGCCGGACGCGTCGTCGACGCGATCGTGCACGGGTCCGACCCGGGCGTGGTCGTCCGGCTCGCGCTGCTGATCGCCCTGATCGCGCTCGGTGAGGCCGCACTCGGCCTGCTGAACCGCTGGCTGTCGGCGTCACTGGGGGAGGGGCTGATCCTGGACCTGAGGACCGCCGTCTTCGATCACGTCCAGCGCATGCCGGTCGCGTTCTTCACACGCACCCGCACCGGCGCGCTCGTCAGCCGCCTCAACAACGATGTGATCGGCGCACAGCGCGCGTTCAGCAACACACTCTCCGGAGTTGTCGGCAATGTCGTGACGCTGCTGCTCACACTTGCCGTGATGCTGGCCCTCTCCTGGCAGATCACCCTGCTCGCCCTCGTCCTGCTGCCGGTGTTCGTCGTGCCTGCGCGCCGCATGGGCACCCGTATGGCGAGGCTCCAGCGCGAGGCCGCCGATCTCAACGCCGTGATGGGGACGCGGATGACCGAGCGTTTCTCGGCGCCGGGCGCCACGCTGGTGAAGCTGTTCGGGCGGCCCGACGAGGAGTCGGCGGAGTTCGAGGCCCGGGCGCGCCGGGTGCGCGACATCGGTGTACGGACGGCGATGGTGCAGTCGGCCTTCATCACCGCGCTCACGCTGGTCTCCGCGCTGGCCCTCGCCCTGGTGTACGGCCTCGGCGGCTGGTTCGCCCTGCGCGGCTCCCTCGAGCCGGGCGCTGTCGTCGCCCTCGCCCTGCTCCTCACCCGTCTGTACGCGCCGCTGACGTCGCTCGCCGGCGCCCGCGTCGAAGTCATGAGCGCCCTCGTCTCCTTCGAGCGGGTCTTCGAGGTACTGGATCTGAAGCCGCTGATCGAGGAGAAGGCCGACGCCCGGCCCGTGCCGAAGGGACCCGTCTCCGTCGAGTTCGACGACGTCCGCTTCGGCTACCCGTCCGCCGACAAGGTCTCCCTCGCCTCCCTCGAAGAAGTTGCCGCACTCGACACGCGCGGTGGCGCCGAGGTCCTGCACGGCATCTCGTTCCGTGCGGAACCCGGCCAGACCGTCGCCCTCGTCGGCTCGTCCGGCGCCGGCAAGTCGACCATCGCCCAGCTGCTGCCCCGGCTGTACGACGCCGATGAGGGTGCCGTCCGCATCGGCGGCGTCGACGTACGCGACGTGACGGCTGAATCCTTGCGAGCCACACTCGGCATGGTCACCCAGGACGGGCATCTCTTCCACGACACCGTCCGCGCCAACATGCTCCTCGCCCGTCCGGAAGCGACGGAGGACGAGCTGTGGGACGTCCTGGGGCGGGCCCGCCTCGACGACCTCGTGCGGGGCCTGCCGGACGGGCTCGACACCGTCGTCGGCGAGCGCGGATACCGGCTCTCCGGAGGCGAGCGCCAGCGGATGACCATCGCCCGTCTGCTGCTGGCCCGGCAGCGCGTGGTCATTCTCGACGAGGCCACCGCGCACCTGGACAACACCTCCGAGGCCGCCGTGCAGGAGGCGCTCGCCGAGGCGCTGGAGGGCCGCACCGCCGTCGTGATCGCCCACCGGCTGTCCACGGTCCGCGCCGCCGACCAGATCCTCGTCGTCGAGGCCGGCCGGATCGCCGAACGCGGCACCCACGACGAACTGCTCGCTCTCGACGGGAGATATGCGGAGCTGTACCGCACCCAGTTCACGAAGCGGGGGTACGGGCAGGACGTGCCGCAGAGTGCGGATGAGTCGGTGGCCGTGGCCTACTGAGCGGGCGAGGCCGGTCAGGAGGCGCGGGAGCAGCCACATGTCCTGATGCCGCCCTCACCTGTTCCAGCTTCCTCGGTCCGCGCTGGCCTTGCCCGTCCACAACCTCCCGAGACGGAACAGCTACGCCGGGTGCCGCACCCGCAGGCCGTTCACCGCACATCGCAGCTTGGCCGTGCGCTCGGCGAGGGCGGACGCCTCGGAGCCCTCCGTGGTGCGCAGTTGCAGCTCGATCTGGGCGAGCTCTTCGGCGATCTCCGTCAGCCGTTCCTCCGGTCCCGCCGCCTCCACGGGCGTCCGGTCGGTGACCAGAAGCCTCCGCAACTGCTCGGCCTGCATCGCCAGCTGGCGGTTCTTGCGGTCCAGGTCGAGGAAGACGCCTACTTTGGTGCGCAGCACCCAGGGGTCGAACGGTTTGGTGAGGAAGTCGGCGGCGCCGATCGCGTACCCGCGGTAGGCGTAGTCCGTGTCGGCGTCGGTCCCGGTCAGCAGGATGATGGGCACGTCCTTGGTCTGGTCGAGGCGCTTGATGTTGGCGGCGGTCTCGAAGCCGTCCATGCCGGGCATCAGGACGTCCAGCAGTACGACGGCGAAGTCCTGGCGCAGCATCGCCTTCAGCGCCTCCTCCCCGGAGGACGCGCGTACCAGCTGCTGGTGGAGGGGGCCGAGCACGGCCTCCAGCGCGATGAGGTTCTCCTCCATGTCGTCGACGAGGAGGATGCTGCACTTGTCAGGGGCGGTGGTGGTCATGGCCTCTGCCTCGGCGATTCTCGTCGTCGTCAACGCCGTCGTCATCGCCGTCGGCTTCGGCGGTCGTGGCTTGTACCTCGGCGGTTTCCGGATGGGCATCCCGCACCTGTACCTGCTCGGGTTCCCGCTCCGGATTCGGCTTCGGCGCAGAGGGCGCGCCCTGCGGGTCGAGCAGGTCGCAGATGACCGACAGCAGATGGTCGACGTCCACGGGCTTGGGTACGTAGTCGGAGGCGCCGCTGTCGATAGCTTTGGCGCGGTCTCCCGGCATGGCCTTGGCGGTCAGCGCGATGATCGGCAGATGGGCGAGGCGGGGCGTGCACCGGATGGCGCGTATCGTCTCGTAACCATCCATCTCGGGCATCATGATGTCCATCAGAACCAGCGACACATCGGGGAACCGCTGCAGGACCTCGAGGCCCTCGCGGCCGTTCTCCGCGTACTTCACCGTGATACCGACGCGGCCCAGCACATGCGTGAGCGCGAAGACATTACGGATGTCGTCGTCGACGATGAGGAGGAGCCGTCCGGCCAGCACCCGTCCGGGGCGTCCGCTCAGCCACTCCTTGAGCCGTGTCGTCTCCGGCCATGCGTCCTCTCGGACCTCCGCGGACGCGACGGTTCCCCAGCCGACCAGGCTGTCCGGACTGCCGGTCGCGGTGTTCGGCGCGTAGTCGGTGGCGGCCCGCACCGGCTCCGGCTGCAGGGGGAGCGCGGGCGGGGGAGGAACCGGGGCAGACGCGGGAGCCGGGGCGGGTTCGAGCTCGGAGGCCGTGGCAGGGGGGCCCGAGACCCGCAGTGCCGCCGCTTCCGGCGTGGCGGCGGCACCGGGGTAGCGCGCCGGAATGTAGAGGGTGAACTGGGAGCCCACGCCCATCTCGCTCTCGGCGACGATCCGGCCGCCGAGCATCCCGGCGATCTCCCGGCTGATGGACAGGCCGAGACCCGTACCGCCGTACTTGCGGCTGGTGGTGCCGTCGGACTGCTGGAACGCTTCGAAGACCACCGGAAGCTTCTCCGGCGGAATGCCGATCCCGGTGTCCTTGACCGAGAAGGCGACGACGGCCTCCGCCTTCTTCAGCGTCTCTTCCTCGAAGCGCTCCCCGGACACCCGATCGACACGCAGCTCCACGCCACCCGAGGTGGTGAACTTCACCGCGTTGGACAGCAGATTGCGCAGGATCTGCTGGAGCCGCTGTTCGTCGGAGAACAGCTCCCGTGGCACGTCGTCGGCCACCGAGATCTCGAAGCTCAGCCCGCGGTCCACGGTCAGCGGGTGGAACGTGGCGTGCACGTAGTCGAGCAGCTTGTCCAGCGGCAGCCACTTCGGGTGCACGTCCATCCGGCCGGCCTCGATCTTCGACAGGTCGAGGATGTCGCTGATCAGCTGGAGCAGGTCGGAGCCCGCGCGGTGGATGGTGGCGGCGAACTGCACCTCCTGCTCGGACAGATGATCGTCGGGGTTGTCGGCGAGGAGCCGCGCCAGGATCAGCAGCGAGTTGAGCGGAGTGCGCAGCTCGTGCGACATGTTCGCGAGGAACTCCGACTTGTACTGCGAGGCGGTCGCGAGCAGCGCCGCCTTCTCCTCCAGCTCGGCATTGGAGCGCTGCAGCTCATCGGAGCGCATCCGCAGCTCGGCGGTGAGCCTCTGCGACTCCGACAGCAGAGACTCCGTACGGGAGTTGGCGATGATGGTGTTGATCGAAACACCGATGGTGTTGGCGAACTGGTCGATGAAGGCCAGGTGCACGTCGCTGAATCTGCTGAGGGAGGCCAGCTCGATCACTCCGAGTACCTGGTCCTCGAAGAGGATCGGCAGGATGACGACGCTGTGCGGGAGCGCCGAACCGAGCCCGGAGTTGATGGTGATGTAGTCCGGCGGGGAGTCCGTGATGATGATGCGCTGCTTCTGCTGGGCGGCTTGGGCGATCAGGCCGCGGCCCGGGGTGCCGGTTCCGGGGAGCGGTCCGCGGCCGTCGGCCTGGTCGGTGCCGTACCCGGCGATGAATTCCAGGCTCGCGCCGGGCAGTGCACCGGCCTCGGACAGGAAGAACGCGCCGAACTGGGCGTTCACCAGCGGTGTCAGCTCGCGCAGGATCAGGTCGGCGACCTCCACCAGGTCGCGGTGGCCCTGCATCAGGGCGGCCATACGGGTGAGGTTGGACTCGAGCCAGTCCTTGGCGCGGGTGGTCTCGCGGAGGTTGGCCACCATGAGGTTGACGTTGTTCTTCAGCTCGGCGACCTCGCCCTGCGCCTCGACCGCGATGGAGCGGGACATGTCGCCCTGGGTGACCGCGCTGGCCACCTCGGCGATGGCGCGCACCTGGGTGGTCAGGTTCAGGGCCAGCTCGTTGACGTTCGTGGTCAGCCGCTTCCATGTCCCGTACACGCCTTCGACGCGGGCCTGGCCGCCCAGCTGCCCCTCGCTGCCGACCTCGCGGGCGACGCGGGTGACCTCGGACGCGAACGAGGAGAGCGTGTCCACCATCGTGTTGATGGTCGTCTTCAGCTCCAGGATCTCGCCGCGCGCGTCAACGTCGATCTTCTTCGACAGGTCGCCCTGGGCGACGGCGGTGGCGACCTGGGCGATGTTGCGTACCTGGGAGGTGAGGTTGTCGCCCATGAAGTTGACGTTGTCGGTGAGGTCCTTCCAGACGCCGGAGACGCCGCGTACCTGGGCGCGGCCGCCGAGTCGGCCATCGGTGCCGACCTCGCGGGCGACGCGGGTGACTTCGTCGGCGAACGCCCGCAGCTGGTCCACCATCGTGTTGATGGTGTCCTTGAGTTCCAGGATCTCGCCGCGTGCGTCGACCGTGATCTTCTTCGACAGGTCGCCGTCGGCGACGGATGTGGTCACCTGGGCGATGTTGCGCACCTGGGAGGTCAGATTCAGTGCCATGAAGTTGACGTTGTCCGTCAGCTCCTTCCAGACGCCCGAGACCCCGCGGACCTGTGCCTGACCGCCCAGGTTCCCCTCGGTGCCGACCTCGCGGGCGACGCGGGTGACTTCGTCGGCGAACGCGGACAACTGGTCGACCATTGTGTTGATCGTCGACTTCAGCTCCAGGATCTCGCCCTTCGCCTCCACGGTGATCGTCTTGCCGAGGTCGCCCTGGGCGACGGCGGTGGCGACCTGGGCGATGTTGCGTACCTGGGAGGTGAGGTTGTCGGCCATGAAGTTGACGTTGTCGGTGAGGTCCTTCCAGACGCCGGAGACGCCGCGTACCTGGGCGCGGCCGCCGAGTCGGCCTTCGGTGCCGACCTCGCGGGCGACGCGGGTGACTTCGTCGGCGAACGCGGACAACTGGTCGACCATCGTGTTCACGGTGCTCTTGAGTTCCAGGATCTCGCCGCGTGCGTCCACCGTGATCTTCTGGCTCAGATCGCCGTTGGCGACCGCCGTGGTCACCTGGGCGATGTTGCGCACCTGGGACGTCAGGTTCGATGCCATGAAGTTGACGTTGTCGGTGAGGTCCTTCCACACCCCGGAGACGCCCGGTACCTGGGCTCGGCCACCCAGCTGCCCCTCGGTGCCGACCTCGCGGGACACCCGGGTCACCTCGTCGGCGAACGCCCGCAGCTGGTCGACCATCGTGTTGACGGTGAGCTTCAGCTCCAGCAGCTCGCCGGTCGCCTCGACCGTCACCTGCTGGGTCAGGTCGCCGCGCGCCACCGCGGTGGTCACGACCGCGATGTCGCGGACCTGCGCCGTCAGCCGCGAGGCCATCGTGTTGACGGCCTCCGTCACGGAGCGCCAGTCGCCCGACAGGCCCTGCACCTTGGCGCGCCCGCCCAGTCGGCCCTCGGTGCCGACCTCGCGGGCGACCCGGGTCACCTCGCCGGTGAACAGCGACAGCTGGTCCACCATCCGGTTCACGCCCCGCCCCAGGCGCCGCAGGTCGCCGCGGAGCTGGCGGGTCTCGTGGTGGAGCTCGACCCGCTGGGTCAGATCGCCGTCCGCGACCGCGTCCAGTACGCGCGTGGCGTTCGCAACCGGCGTGACCAGGGCTTCGAGCAGTGAATTGGTGGCGTCCACGCTGGTGGTCCAGGCGCCCTGTCCGGGGCTCGCCGCGATCCGCTCGTCCAGCCGGCCCTGCCGAACCACCTCGCGGCGCACCCGCTGAAGTTCCGAGGCCAGATGGGCGTTCCGCGCGACGATCTGGTTGAAAGCTCCCGCCATCTCGGCGAGCGGGCCCTCGTGCGATCCCTCCACACGTACGGTGAAATCCCCGTCGCGCAGAGAATTCATTGCTGCGAGCAATGGGCGCAATTCGGCCGGGCGCACCCACTGCCCATCCGGGGCGGAGGCTGGTTGACCTGTGCGTTCAGCTGACTCGGCGAATTCCCCGGACGAGGTGGCGGGGAAAACGGAATCGGGTGCGGCCGGGTCGATCGCCATGGGCACCCCATTCTCGGAAATCGGTATATATGGGCATCTTGATCTCTTTATTAGGTTACATTGGGTGTTCTCAATGTCGAAGTGATCCCGGGGGCCGCACGTGGGGCCGTCCTCCCTCTACCCACGAGAGTCCGTTTCGCGGATGAGGCTCCCCGCGAACGAGCTCGCGCCTTCGGCTGCGCGAAAATTCGTGCGCGCCGCACTCGCCGAATGGGCCTCGCCGGCGCTCTCCGATACGCCCTCTGCGCCCCGGCCGCCGGTGATCACCGACCGGTTCGTCGACGACGCCGTGCTTCTCGTCAGCGAACTGGTCACCAACGCGATCATGTACGCCGGCACCGACGTCGAGGTGGCGTGCTGTCTCGGGTCCGGGCCCGGACCCCTCGTCCCGTCCGCGGCGGATGCGCCCGGGCCCTCGGGCGTCGTCGTCGAGGTGGTGGACCACAATCCCTCCCGCGCGGTGCGCGGCGGGAGGGACGCATGGCGCGAGGGCCGCGGCCGTGGCTTCCAGCTCGTACGCGCACTGGCCGAATCGTGGGGGGTGATCTACCGGCACAGCGAGAAGTCCGTGTGGTTCCGGCTGGAGACCACCCGCAGCCCGCCGCAGCCCGACGGCTCTGTCGAGGCCTCCACCGACAGCACCGCCGAGGACGCTCTCCAGCGCGAGCTGAGGGGCCCCGACATTCTCCCTCCCTCCCGGCCCCGCCCCCGTCGAGGCCGCACCGCCGAATGGGTCGACCGCGGCGGGCCCACGTTCCTCGCCGAGGCCGGCGAACTCCTCGCCGGGCAGCTGGACGAGGACATGGTCGCCGCGATCGCGGGACAGCTCCTGGTGCCCAGGCTCGCAGACTGGTGCGGCGTGTGGTTGACCACCGAGTCCGGCGCCATGCGGCTTTCCCGCGTCTGGCACACGGACGAACGGTGCATCGGCGGGCTGCGCCTGGCGCTCGAGAACGACCCGCCGCCCGCCCGCCTCCGCACGACCGGAATTCCCTGGCCCTGGCCGCAGAACGCGGACGGCGTCGGCGCGGGCGGCTCTGCGCTGCTCTTCCCCCTCGTCGCGAGCGGCTGCTGCCACGGCGCGGTGTTGGTGGGGCGTAAAGGGGTCTCACAGATGACCGACGGCCTCGCGCGGCTCGCGGAGGACGTGGCGCGGCGCGTGGCCCACGCCGTCGCCACGGCCCGCCACTACACCAAGCAGGCCACCATCAGCCGGGCGCTCCAGCGCCGGCAGCTGCCCGAATGCCTCGCCGAAATCCCGGGCTTCGACACGGCGATCGTCTACGAGCCGCGAGGCGAGGGCCAGACGGTCGGCGGCGACTTCTACGACCTCTTCCCGATGGGAGACCTCCAAGACCGTCGCTGGTGCTTCCTGCTCGGCGATGTCATGGGCCACGATGTGGAGGCGATGTCCGTCACCGGCCTCGCCCGGCACCTGGTGCGCCTGCTGGCCCGCGAGGGACACGGCGTCGAATCACTTCTCGGCAGGTTGAACATCGCACTGGCGGAGGAGAGCGTGGAGGCCGTCGCACTCGGCGGCGAGCAGGTGGGGCCACGCTTCCTGAGCCTGCTCTACGGCGAGTTGGAACCCGACCCGCTGGTGGGCGGCGCACGCTGCACGATCGCCAGCGCCGGCCACCCGCTGCCACTGCTGCTGTCGGCCGACGGCGACGTGGCGCCTGCCGCGGACCCGCAGTTGTTGCTGGGGGTCTCCGAGAGCGCGGAGTTCCACGCCAACTCCTTCCACCTCGCCCCGGGGGAGACACTGCTGTGCGTGACCGACGGCGTGACCGAACGCCGCCGGGGAAACCGTCAGTTGGACGATGCCGACGGGCTGGCCGAGGTGTTGCGGGGGTGCGTCGGAATGGGTGCGAAGGCCGTGGCGGAGCGGGTGCGGCGGGCCGCGCACGACTTCGACACCAGTCCGATCGACGACGACCTCGCTGTGATGGTCATCGAAGCGATACCGGTGCCAGTGCCCGGGGGCGGGCCCGGAGCGGAGCAGGACGAAGCCCGCCCCCGCCCCGGTACGCAAGGCGGCCCGTACGCAGCCGGGCCCACGACGTGACGGGCTCACGCGGCTCGGTACGCGGCCCGGCGTGAAGCAGGGACCATCCACCCCGACAGGGCGGCCTGCGGATCGGACATGATGCCTCGCACATCGACGCCGCAGGCGCGCCAGGCGCCGCAGAGATTCCGCCGAGCCGTATCCGAGGCACCGGCCCGCCCGTCCATGTCATTGCCGTGCGGTGGGGGTTCGCGCCGGCACGGTGGCGTTCGGTGGCCTCGTGGGTGCGCGTGCGCCGTCGGTGCGGTGGCGGGCGGCCGGACCTATCGGGGTCAGGCGGTCGCGGGGGCTGATCGACTCGGACGCGATGAGCGAGCCTTCCACCGCCGCCCGGCGTGAGCCGTGTCTCACCCGGGCACTGCCGCTTGTCTATGCAACGAGTTGCATAGAAGGTTCGGGGTATGGCGCTCGAGCACGCGATCCTCGTCTCCCTGCTGGAGAAGCCGGGCTCCGGCTATGAGCTGGCCCGGCGGTTCGAACGGTCCATCGGATACTTCTGGACCGCCACTCACCAGCAGATCTACCGCGTTCTCAAGCGCATGGAGAGCGACGGCCTGCTCGCCGTCCGCGAGATGCCGCAGGAGAGCCGGCCGGACAAGAAGGAGTACTCCGTCGTAGGCCCCGGCCGCGCCGCCCTCTCTCAGTGGCTGCAGGAATCGATCGAACCCGAGAGCATCCGGCACGACCTCGCCGTGAAGATCCGCGGCGCGGCCTTCGACGACCCGTCCGTGCTGATTCGTGAGGTCGAGCGGCACCGCCTGGTGCACAGCGACCGGCTCGCGCACTATCTCGCCGGGGAGCTGCGCGACTTCACGGGCCCGGCGGCCCCCACCCCGCTCGACGCCGGACAGGAGCTGCAGTACGTCGTGCTGCGCGGCGGCATCGCGTACGAGCGGATGACGATCGCCTGGCTCGACGACGTACTCGCCACCCTCCGCCGGCTCGACCCGTCACACCGGCATGCCTGAACTGCCGGTCACCGCCGCCCGCACTCCCCGACCTTCAGCCCCGTACCCTCCACCCTCAACCCTCGGAAGGCGGACCTCAATGGCCGACCCCCTCCTCTTCGACCCGCGCACGTACGACCCGGTGCAGTTCGACCCCGAGACCCGCAGGCTGCTGCGTGCCACCGTCGACTGGTTCGAGGACCGCGGCAAGCGCAGGCTCATCGAGGACTACCGTTCCCGCGCCTGGCTGGCCGACTTCCTCGCGTTCGCGGCCAAGGAAGGGCTGTTCGCCACCTTCCTCACCCCGGCGTCCGCCGCCGGACACAAGGACCAGCGCTGGGACACGGCCCGGATCGCCGCCCTCAACGAGATCTTCGGGTTCTACGGTCTCGACTACTGGTACGCCTGGCAGGTGACCATCCTCGGTCTCGGACCGGTCTGGCAGAGCGACAACACCGCGGCTCGCACCCGCGCGGCGGAACTCCTCGCCCAGGGCGAGGTGTTCGCCTTCGGTCTTTCCGAGAAGACCCATGGTGCCGACATCTACTCCACCGACATGCTGCTGACGCCTGACGGCCACGGCGGCTTCCGGGCCCGCGGTTCCAAGTACTACATCGGCAACGGCAACGCTGCCGGGCTCGTCTCGGTCTTCGGCCGACGCACCGACATCGAGGGCCCGGACGGCTACGTCTTCTTCGCCACCGACAGCCGCCACCCGGCCTATCACCTCGTGAAGAACGTCGTCGACTCCTCCAAGTACGTCAGCGAGTTCCGCCTCGAGGACTACCCAGTGGGCCCGGACGACGTCCTGCATACGGGCCGCGCCGCATTCGACGCCGCCCTCAACACCGTCAACGTCGGCAAGTTCAATCTCTGCACCGCCTCGATCGGCATCTGTGAGCACGCGATGTACGAGGCGGTCACCCACGCGCACAACCGCATCCTGTACGGCCGCCCCGTCACCGCCTTCCCGCACGTGCGCCGGGAGCTGGCCGACGCGTACGTCCGCCTCGTCGGCATGAAGCTGTTCAGCGACCGCGCCGTCGACTACTTCCGCTCCGCCTCATCGGACGACCGCCGCTATCTGCTGTTCAATCCGATGACGAAGATGAAGGTGACCACGGAGGGCGAGACGGTCATCGACCTGATGTGGGACGTGATCGCCGCCAAGGGTTTCGAGAAGGACACCTACTTCGCGCAGGCCGCCGTCGAGATACGGGGGCTGCCCAAGCTCGAGGGCACGGTCCACGTCAATCTCGCGCTGATCCTCAAGTTCATGCGCAACCACCTTCTGCACCCGGCCGAGTTCGCGGCCGTGCCGACCCGCCTTGACGCGGCCGACGACACGTTCCTCTTCGAGCAGGGACCGGCCCGTGGCCTGGGCTCCGTGCGCTTCCACGACTGGCGCCCCGCCTACGACGCATATGCCGGGGTGCCGAACGTCGCCCGCTTCCGGGAGCAGGCCGACGCCCTGTGCGAGTTCGTCGCCACTGCAGCCCCCGACGAGGAGCAGAGCCGCGACCTCGATCTCCTTCTCGCCGTCGGCCAGCTGTTCGCGCTGGTGGTGCACGGCCAGCTGATCCTGGAGCAGGCCCGTCTGACGGAGCTGGACGAGGACGTGCTCGACGAGCTGTTCTCCGTCCTCGTCCGCGACTTCTCCGCCTTCGCCGTCGAGCTGCACGGCAAGGACTCCGCCACCGCGGATCAGCAGCGCTGGGCGCTCGGTGCCGTCCGGCGTCCCGTCGTCGACGAAGCGCGTTCGGGGCGCGTCTGGGAGCGTGTCGAGGCACTGTCCGGAGCGTACGAGATGACGCCGTGACAGCGCGCCCAGGGGGTCCCTCGACACGTGACGGTCATGTCCCCCGGGAGCAGTGAAGCTCGCACCGTGGCCCTCCGCGCGACTGCCGCGCGAAGGGCCACGGTGCGTTGTGCCGACTTCGCCACGTGCTCGCCGTCGCCGTTGCCACGGTGGGCACCGTCGAGTCACGGCCGTCGACTCGGCAACGCCTGCCCCACCGCCCGTCGGGACTGCCCGTTCACGGCCGAAGGGTCGCGGAGCGATGCGGTGGAATCCGTCGGCCCCGACGCCACCGTTCGTGGCGCGACGGCCGCGGGGGAGCGGTCGTGGGGCCCGGCGGCGACCAGCGCTCTACGGTCCGCTCACCGGATTCATCGTGTTCCTGGTCTGGCTGTGGGTCTCGAACCTGGCATTTCTGACGGGTGCCCAGTTCAACGCCGAACTCGTCAAGGCGGGGCCCTGATGACCGCGGCCCGCCCTGCGCGCGGCGCCGGCTCCCTCAGGGGTCAGCCCCGGCCCGGCAGCGGGCCGGTGCGAGTTCCCGAAGTCTGCATGCCCTCGTACGGCGAGGACTGGAGCTCGGCGCCGGGGACGAAGTAATCGGCGTCCTTCGACCGTTGGGCCCCCGGGCGCGGACGAGGCGCCGGCTCGAGATGGGGGATGTGCTTGGAGCAGTGCACGTACGCCTCCTCCACCGTGATGTGCACCCAGAATTCGGGCCTGCGTCCAGGAGCGGTGTCCACAGGAAGGCGGGGGTAGGCCCGCCGCTGCTCTTCGTCCCGATGCAGACGAGCTTCGCCATTGACGTGCAGGCCGATGTGGTCATGGGTGAAGTCGACGAAGAGCAGGCCGATATGTGGGTTCTCGGTGATGTTCCCCGCGCTGGCGAGGACCCCGTTCCCGCGGTACTCGGGGTAGGTGAGGGTGCCGTCGTCCAGCACGGTGACGAAGCCCGGGGGACCGGCACGGAAGGTGACGTCGCAGGCGCCGCCGGCGTCCGCCGTTGACAGGAACGCCATGGTCTGCCGCCCTATGAAGTCCGTCATCTGCGGGGTGAGACGGGTCTGCACCTGGCGGTCGTAGAAGGTGGCGGCCTGGTCGGCCGTGCCGAGAAGGTGCTGCAGGCGGCGCTCGCCGACGGAGCCGGTGGACTCGTGGGTGTGGTTCACGGAACGCACTGCCTTCCTATGGCCTTCAGCGGGGCGTGGGGAGCGACGGCACTCTAACGCCGTATGGAGCAGGGTGTCGTCGTCCGTACGGACAAGCGACCGGCGATTCCTTCGCGGGCATGCGGAGAAGCAGCGCGGGTAACAGACCGCACACCGGACGACTCGGCTGGGAGCAACGGACAATGGTGCGGACCGAAGGCGAGGACAGCGAGGCGAAGGGCACGAGCACACCGTCGGCGAGGGGAACTGCCCCCATGGCGCCCCTCGTCAGGCGAGTGGCCGTGCTGCTGGCCTTCGTGGTGACGGTGGCCTTCAGCGTGGCTCTCGCCCGGCTGACCCTGGAGCCCTCGGTGGCATCGGAGCCACTGACACACAGCAATCTTCGCCCGGGCGAGTCCATCCGTGGCTACCTGGCACAGCCCGCTCTGCGTGACACGGTCAAGCAGCTCGGCGGAAACGTTCTGCTGGGCGTTCCCTTCGGCGTACTCCTGCCGGTTCTGCTGCCGCGAGCCCGCGGGCTTCTTCGCGTGGTGGTGGCGACGGCACTGGTCATGGTGCTGGTCGAACTGGTTCAAGGGGCCCTGATCACGGGCCGTGCCTTCGACATCGATGACGTCATCCTCAACACGACCGGTGCCCTGATCGGCTACCTCGTCGTCGGCCGGCGCCTCGGCCGAGCCGTCCACCCGAGGCGCCGGCACTGGTGGCACCGCTGGACCAGGCAGGAACGTGCGGCCTGATCATGCGGGCCGGCGCCGTGTTCGAAGGTGCCGGCGTCAGTCCTCGACCGGCCGGTACACGTCAGCGCCTCGTCCAGCTTGCCGATCAGGAGCGCCGAGGGCGCCGATACCACCTCGCTGTCGGAGACCGATTGTGTGCCCTCGGGCAGTTCGGAGACGATGAGGCGCCGTGGCCGTGCCCACGCCTGCAGCAGTGTCCTGGCGACGCCGTCGGCGAGAGCTGTTGCCGGCAGGCGGGTACGGGCGAAAGGGCCTCTGTGTGCATTGCGGACGTCGAGCAGGCCGTCGGCCAGGTTGTGACGGCGCGCCGGCGCAACGCCGAAACTGCGATGCGCGGCGTCCCCTGCGAAACAGAAGCCGGATCGAGCGGCGTCTTCCGTTCACCCGGGCATGCACGGGGCGTGTCGTGCTCAGAACCTGCAGTACGGCGAGCCACGGTCGAGGAGTGGACCGCCGATGCGGGGTGACCACCGCCCACGTATCCGGACGAGCTCCGGACACACCGCCTCAGGCAGGCCGCCGGCGGGGCGCCGGCCGCTCTCACCGCGTTCGCCGCCGTCCTGCTGCTCACCACCTGATCTCTGTACGCACGTCGGTCGGCGAGACCGGGCCCTCGCTGCAACTCATGATGGCGAGAGTCGCGCGGAGCACCGCAGGAGCCCGGTCAGCAGGGGACCGGACGGTTCTCCTGTACCCAGATCCTTTCGGCCTCGCTCTCTGAAGAGGGCAGTGCTATACCGTCCGTCATCCAGAGGTCCCGGGGTGTCGAGGAGTTAGCGGCTGATGGGGAGGGTGAGCCCCTCCACCGGGCCGGTGAGGGCGGACTTCATCTTCCGGGTGATGTCGTCAACGAGGACCTCGCTGTCGCCGCGCTCGACGCCGTCCAGGGCGATGCGGGCGACGTCGGCGGCGGTGATCTTCGGGACGGGGAGGGCCGAGGCCATGTCGGTGTCGGCGAAGCCCAGATGCACGCCGACGACCTGGGTGTGCTGGGCAGCGAGCTCGATGCGCAGGGAGTTCGTCAGAGACCAAAAGCCCGCCTTGGAGGCCCCGTAGGCGCCGGCTCCAGCGCCCCAGGACAGCAGCGAATGCATGTTGACCAGGACGCCGCCGCCGTGGCTCTTGAGCACCGGGGCGAATGCCTGGGTGATCCGCAGAGGACCGAAGACATTGGTGTCGAACGTGTCCTTGACCTGCTGCATGTCTATCTTGAGCAGCGGAGCCGCGTACATGATGCCAGCGTTGTTGTATACCGCGTTGACATCCTGGGCGCGCTCGGCCACGGCCGCGACCGAGTTGTCGTCGGTGACGTCCAGCGCGAGGACCTCGACCCGCTCATCGTGGCTCGGGACGGGCTTGCGTGCGGTGGCGTAGACCTTTGCCGCACCGCGGGCCAGCAGTTCTTCGACGTATGCCTTGCCGATGCCGCGCTGTCCTCCGGTGACAAGGGCGACAGAACCTTCGATTGCAGTCACGTGCGTTCTCCTCAATCAACGTGCTCGGGTATGCCGGCCCGCGGGGGCCGGGTTGGGCTGTTCTTCTCGTGACTCGATCGTCGTCCAGGCCTTCTCGATCGACCACAAGCTCGCATGCCATTACTCGAAACTTTCGGGACACGCACATGCGGACACGGTCACTCCCGCACCGGCACGCCCCGCAGGCGCCCCACGACGCTGGGTTCCGCCTGGCCGACGCCGCCCTGCCATGGGTCGCCGGGCCCCGTTCCTGCGGTTCTCCGCCCGGCTCGGCCTGTCAAGAGAGTCACGCTCGTAACATTGGGGCCATGGCTCCGCGTCGCGCTTCAGGCGCTGCCCCGCGTACTTGCCATTGATCTTGGTATCCCTACGTAGATTTCAACGCGCGGCCCAACACTCTGTACGAACTGACGATGTGCGGCGGATCCCGTGGCGGCGTCACCACCAGTACCAAGTTCACGGTGGGAGGCACAGCCGGGCTGTCTGACCGACTGGCGCCCTGGGCCATGAAGTGCATCGAGATCACCATAGGGACCGTCCGCGGCGGGCCGGCACGAAAACGATCTTGGTCGTGGGTTGTGAGGGCCCGCCGTCACCGCCTCGATCACGGACGCCTCCCCGAGATGAGCGCGTTCCTCACCGCTTGGGCCGCCGTCACCCTCATGAGTCCAGCCCTCACCGCCGCAATGCCGCACCATCGGCGGGGTGTCACCCTGCACCAACCGCAACAGCATTCGCGGAGCACTCATTGACAGGTTGGGGCCGTAGACAGGTTCTTATCGAAGGCCGGCCGCGTCCAGAAGTGTGGTCGCGGTGGTGACCGCCAAGCCATGCAGAGGCTGAGCCTGCACGACGGCCCGGGCGCTGGATCCGTCGAAGACGACAGTGAGCTGGCGCGCGAGCTGTTCCGGGTCCCGGGCGCCGGCGCGCCGGGCCTCCTGATGGAAGTACTCGGTGAGCATGTTCTTGAAGCGGCGCGCGACCATGCTGGCCGGGTGCTCGGGGTTCTTGAGCTCGACTGCGGTGGCCACCAGTGGGCAGCCCTGGTAGGCCGGTGAGCCCGACAGCGACTCGAGTCGCTCGAAGATGTGCAGGATGCGGGCGCGCGGTGGGGCGTCGTCCTCGCCCGGGACCAGCGTCTCCCAGTAGGTCAGCGCCGCGCGTTCCAGGCTCGCGGCCAGGACCTCGTCCTTGCTCGTGAACATCTGGTACATCGAACGCTTGGACACTCCGGCAGCCCGGCACAGCGCCTCGACCCCCACATGGACGCCCTCCCGGTAGAAGAGCAGCGCTGCGGCTTCCAGTAGCCGCTCGCGAGGTGCGGCAGCCGCCGCGGGCGGCGCTGTCGTCGCGGCGGCGGCGGTCGGGGCGGGGGGACTCACGTTCATGCCAGCCAGGGTACGTCGTCGACTTGCCTGTGGAAACCGATCAGTTTACGGTGGCCTGAAACCGATCGGTTTCCAACTTTGAGGAGTAGGCCCATGACCGCGATAGCAGGCTCGACCGTCCTGGTCACCGGAGGCAGCCGTGGCATCGGAAAGGCACTGGTCGAAGACCTGTACACGCGCGGTGCCAAGAAGGTGTACGCCACCGCTCGCGACCCGAGGACCGTCACCCACCCCGACGCCGTCGCGCTGGCCCTCGAGGTCACCGACCCGGCTTCGGTGGCCGCCGCCGCGGCTGCCGCGGGCGATGTCACGATCCTGATCAACAACGCGGGCGCGGCCATCGGCGCCTCCTACCTGTCCTCACCGATCGAGGACGTGCGCCGCGAGTTCGAGACCAACTTCTACGGACCGCTGCACACCGCCCGGGCCTTCGTCCCGATCATCGAGGCCAACGGCGGTGGCCACCTGCTCAACGTGCACTCCGTAGTGTCCTGGATCGCACTCGGCGGCTCCTACAGTGCGTCCAAGGCCGCGCTCTGGTCCCAGACGAACTCGCTGCGCGTGGACCTCAACCCGCGGGGCATCAACGTCACGGGTCTGCACGTCGGCTACGTCGAGACCGACCTGGCCGCCCACGTCGACGCGCCCAAGGTTTCCCCCGAAAGCGTTGCCGCGCTGGCGCTGGACGGCATTGAGAGCGACGCGTTCGAGGTGCTGGCCGACGAGACGAGCCGCCAGGTCAAGGCCGCGCTCTCCGGTGACCTCGAGGCTCTCTACCCGCAGCTGGCACGCTGATCAACGCTGCCGAGGAGACCGCCGGTGCCGACATCGTCGCCCGCGTGGTCGAGCTCGACCCTGGGCGGGAGAACTGCCGCACCGTGTGGCACCCGGCCAGGGCTTTCATCACCACCCGCAAGGCCGGCCCGTTCCCGCTGTGACAGCCAGGCGTCGGGGACGACGCTGCGCTCGCGCCGCGCCGTCCCCGACGCCTGCGCGAAGATCCCGCCCCTGAGCAGTCCCCTGGAGCCCTGACCACGATGACGACGACCGCCACCACAGCTGCCGTGACGGCCGGCCCTGAGGAGCCGCACCCGGTTTGGCGCATCCTCACCGAGCGCGCCCGGACCGGCAGTCGGCCCGGCGCGCGCGCTGACGGGCACCGCGTCGCACTGGCCATCGAGGGAGGCGGGATGCGCGGCATCATCGCGGGCGGGATGGCACTGGCGCTGCACGAACTCGGCCTGACCAACGGCTTCGACGCCGTCTACGGCGCCTCCGCCGGCGCCGCCTCCGGCGCGTGGCTGCTGAGCAGCAGCCCGCACTCGCTGCGCTTCCTCCCCAAGTACGCCGGAACGCTGATCCGGCCCTGGAACCCGCTGCGCGGGCGGCCGCTCGTTGACCTGCATGCCTTCTACGAGGTGCTCTACCGCGACGGCCACCAGGACTTCGCGCCGATGGACTTCGCATCGATCCTGGCCGGCGATGTCGAGTACCACCCGTTGGCCACCGACGCCGCTACCGGGGAGTCCACCGACCTGCGGCCCTTCATCGGCGACGCCGCCGAGTTGCGCCTGGCGCTACGGGCCAGCGCCGCCCTGCCGCTCCTGGCGGGCCACCCCGTGACGCTCCGCGGGCGCCGATACCACGACGCCAGCGTCTCTGAATCCGTGCCCTACCGAACCGCGCTGGCCCAAGGCGCGACCCATATCATGGTGCTGCGATCCCGGCGTGCCATCGACACGGCGCGCCCATCGCGCTCCGCCCCGGTCGTTGCCAAGACGCTGCTGCGCAGTGAACCCGTAGCCCTGCGCCGGGCGTTCCTCGACCGCCCGGCGCGCCTGACCGAAGACGACGCCTACCTGACCCACCACCCGGCGATCGTCTCGATCCGCCCCGCCCCGGGCACACCGCCGGTCGGACGCCTGTCTCGCGACGGCGACCTCCTCGAAACCGCACTGGAAGCCGGACGCGCCGCCGTCCACGAACCCTACAGCCAGCTGCACGACGGCCAAGAGAGCACGTCCACTGACTGACTTCCCACCTGCCTGTACGGATGAGTGACACAGCCTGTCGGCGTGCTGCCGACAGGCCGCCCAGGCCGACCGGCTTACTGCCGCCAGTTCGAGGGCGCCAACGCGCTCGCGGCCTCCAGCAACGACGCGGAGGCCTTCACGGACGCCCGGCGTGCAGCCGAGACGCTGCTGGACGCGGCGTTGAGGACCGCGCCCGGGGTCCGCGCCGCCGTCGACGGCCACGACCTTCCCGAGCACCGCCAGAATGCAGAACGGGACGCGGATCTTGATCGGAACCGGGACAGTGCCTTCTGAGCCGTGAAGATGAGGCTCGTCCGAGGTCTCTGTCATCACAGCAGAAAGGCACCTTCTGCGTGCGCACTACCGGATCACGCCCCAGGCTCGTTGTCTCGGCCGACGGTCGCGGGGTGGTCAACCACGCCGGATCCCGCCTGCTGGCGATCTCGGCGAGGCGACCGGCCTGACCGGTGCCTTCACCGATGCCCTGCGCCGGCTTCGGCCCGCGGAACCGGGCACGACCCGGGACGGATCGCGACCGATCCGCCAGTCATGCTCGCCGATGGCGGCGAGAGCATCACCGACCTGGCTCTGCTGCGCGACCAGCGTGAGGTGTTCGGCCCGGTGGCCTCTACCCCGACCGCCTGGCGGCTACTGGCCGGTATCGACCCCACTGCACTGGCGGCACTGGGCACGGCCCGGGCCGCGCGGGAGGTCGCCTGGCTGCAAGCCGCCGAAACCCGGGCAGGGATACCGGCTTCGCGGGCCGGTGGGCGCGACCTGTCCGGCCTGGTCCTTGGACATCGACGCCACCCTGGTCACCTGCCACTCGGACAAAGAGCAGGCGGCGGCCACTTCCGAGCGCGGCTTCGGCTACCACCCGATCCTGTGCTTCCTGGACATCACCGGTCAAGCCCAGTCCGGCGTGCTCAGGGCGGGCAACGCCGGAGCCGACACCGCCGCCGAACACGTCACCGTCCTGGACGCGGCCCTCGCCCAGATCCCCGACGCCACCGCCACGGCACTGATCTGCTCATCCGAACCGACGGCTCCGGAGGCGCCAAAGCGTTCCTGCACCACATACGCGCCCTGCGCCCCCGAGAGATCCGCACCTTCTTCTCGGTCGGACATCGCGTCACCGAGCCGGTCCGTCGCGCGATGCGTCACCGAGTCGGTCCGTCGCGCGATCCGGGCTCTGCCCGAGCACGTGTGGCACCCCGCGCTGGGGCAGGACGGCGAACTGGCCGTCGCCGAACCGAAGAAGCTCCGCTACCGACTGCTGCACGCCGCGGCCCGCATCACCCGCGGCGGCCGCCGACTCCACCTGCGAATCTCCGCAACCTGGCCCTGGCGATACGAGCTGACCAGCACCTTCGCCCGCCTCATGGCGCTGCCACGGCCGGCCACTTGAACCACGGCACCGTCCCTGCCCACCCACGATCCGAGGAGCACCGGAGAACCCGACCCGCGCATCGGGCCTCAGCCATGCCCTCCCCGCCACGAGCAACCAGAACCACCGCTTCAACGCGACGAGACAGCTCAGCAACCCGAAACGAGACGGGGCGGCGATAGGCGGGTGACGAACGCGCTGATGTGGGAGGCGATCTGATCGGGGACCTCCAGTGGTGACAGGTGACCGGTACCGCCGAGCTCGGTGAGGGTGGCAGTGGTGATCAGAGGAAGCAGGTGTTCGCGCAGAATCTGCGGCGGCTCCACCTTGTCGTCGCTGCCTGCCAGCACCAGGACGGGTACGTCGATCGCACCGACCCTGTCCGTGAAGTCCTCGACCAGCGCCTGTCGCGGCCAGGCCATGCGGGCCGCCTCGCCTGCCCGGGAGCTGTCCTCGTGTACCTGCCGGCGTGCCCCGGCGGACAGCTCGCCGTTGGTCAGTACGAGATCGATGCTTCGGTCGATGGTCTCGTGGTTGTCGTAGGCGTGCGCCAGCGCCTCCTGGAACTCGTGTGTCACACCGATCGGAGCCGGCGGGGCGGGTGCGACAAGTACTACGCCCTTCAGTCCGGCCGGGCGGCGGGAGGCGAGCACCTGGGCCACCTTTCCACCCATTGAGTGGCCCACCACGACGTATTCGCTGTGGCCGAGTTCGTCGATGACGCGCTCGGCGTCGTCGGCGAGCTGCTCGATGCTGTAGGGGCCAGGGACGTGGGTGGACTCACCCCAGCCGCGGTGATCGAACGAGACGAACGTCTGCGCGGGGCTGAGGCGCTCGATGACCGGTCGCCAGGTGCGGTGGGAGCCGCCCCAGTAGTGGAGGAAGACCAGGGCCGGCCCGTCGCCCTCGCGGACGTGGCCGTAGATCCGCCCGTTCCTCACGTTGAAGTACCGGCCGATCGGGGTGTAGGTCACGGCAGTCGGGTCTCCTTACCTGGTGCGGTGCGAGGACGCTTTGCTGCGGCCGCGGCCGACGTGAGCCTCGGCTGCTGGGTCTTCATGCTCATGACTCGATCTTCGTCCCGCCCTTCTCGATCAACCACAACCTTGTATGCCACCATTAGCAATTTTCGGGACACGCCCACGGACGGTCACTCGCTGATCGACAGAGCCGCGTCGCTGCTCTTGGTGACCATGGTCGATGGCTGTGACACGCCGGCGCCCTTCACGGCTGCTCGGGTGACTGGGGCATTGAACCGCTCCTGGACACCGTCGCCCTGCCGTCCGAGTTCCCGCCCAGTCGGCGCATTCACCTGCTTGGGCCGCCAGGCATTCCTGCAGTAGATTTGCCTGTCCAGAAAGTTGCGGTTCTAGCATGGGAAACATGGCTCCTCATCGCGTCGCGGTCCTGGTGCTGCCCTGTGTGCTTCCCATCGATCTGGGCATTCCGACCCAGATTTTCAACGCAAGGCCCAACACCCCATACGAACTCACGCTGTGCAGCGAAGCTCGTGGCAGCATCGCGACCAGCACCGGGTTCACGGTCGGAGGCACATCAGGACTTCCTGCCCTGGCCAGGGCCGACACGATCATTGTGCCGGGCTACTGGGAATATCAGCGGCCACCGGCAACTGAGGTCACGGCGGCTCTGAAACTTGCCTTCAGCCGAGGCGCCCGCATCGCCTCCATCTGCACCGGCGCCTTCGCATTGGCCGCGGCGGGTCTGCTGAACGGCCGCACAGTCACGACGCACTGGGCCAGCGCCGATGAACTCGAAAAGCTCTACCCCGAGGTCCGCGTAGACCGCAGCGTCCTCTACATCGACGACGACCCCCTGCTGACCTCCGCGGGTGTGACCGCCGGCATCGACCTCTGTCTCTACATCGTCCGCAAGGACCTCGGCAGTGCCGTCGCCAACGACATCGCCCGCGAACTGGTCGCCGCACCGCATCGCGACGGCGGCCAGGCCCAGTTCATCGCTCAGCCTCTGCCTGAGCCCAGTTCCCACACGCTTGCCGACACCCGCGACTGGGCCCTGAGTCACCTCGATGAAACGCTCACGCTGGAGGTTCTTGCCCGGCACGCCCGGGTCTCCGCCCGCACCCTGGTCCGCATGTGGCGCCAGGAAACCGGCATCACTCCGCACCAGTGGCTGCTCACCGCCCGCGTCAACCACGCCCGCGAACTCCTGGAAGTCACCGACCTCGGAATCGAGCAGGTCGCCGCCCAAAGCGGCCTCGGAACCAGCACCAACCTCCGTGCCCGGTTCCGCGACGCGATCGGCACCACACCCTCTGCCTACCGGCGGACCTTTCAGCAGACAACCACGGAGTGAGTGAAGCTGCCCGTGTGTCGATGCTCCTGCGGCCTTTCCCTGCGGCCCGGGGCTCCCATGGTGATCGCCATGAACCTGCGCACCGGGGTTGAGTGACGATCGGGATGTCCCGAAACTTACGAGGCGTGGCGCTGAACGCTGTCGATTCCTTTCGCGGCTCCGACGACGATCGACAGCAACGGGACTTTCTCACAGAGCGCGGACAGCTGCTATGCCGATGCCCGGCGTATACGCCCCCAATAGGGTCTTCAGCCACTAGTACGTGCTGACGTCCGGCCGGCGGTGCGCGCCTTGACCGGCCGGTTCCAGGGTGCTTGCGCGCCCATATCCGTACATCGCAAATAGAAAGGTGATCACTCCATGAGTAACGTCGAAGAAGGGAACAAGGCCATCGTGCGTGAAGCTTTCGACGCTCTTTTCAATAAGCGGGACTACGCCGGTGCCGAGCGGTTCTGGTCCCCCGACTACATCCAGCACAGCGCCCATATCGCACCCGGCCGGGAGGGACTCTTCGACCTGGTCAAGAGCCTCCCGGCGGAGCTGAAGCACGAATGCGAGCTGATTATGGCGGAAGGGGACACGGTCATCGTGTGGGGACGCTTCTCGGGCCACGGACAGCCCGCCCCGTGGATCGCCGCCGACATCCTCCGTATCGAGGACGGCATCCTGGTGGAGCACTGGGACGTGATCCAGGAGGAAGCATCTCGCGAACAGTCCCTGAGCGGCCTGCCGATGTACGGCGACGACTTCCCCGAGGAGCGCTGAGGATGAGCACCTATCGGGTCGCGCAGGTGGACGAACCCAACGGCACGTTCGAACTCACCGAGCGAGAGGTGCCGCAGCCGGGTTCCGGACAGGTCAGGATCGCCGTGGAGGCGTGCGGCGTCTGTCACTCTGACGCGGCTTTCGTGAGCGCTGGGCTCCCAGGCGTGTCGTTCCCCGATGTACCGGGGCACGAGATCGCCGGATACATCGAGGAGCTGGGCGAAGGCGTTCAGGACCGTGGATGGCAGATCGGTGACCGGGTCGCGGTCGGCTGGTTCGGGGGCAGTTGTGGCCATTGCAGGCCCTGCCGGCAGGGCGACTTCATTGTCTGCCGGAACCTGAAGGTCCCCGGGTGGACGTATGACGGAGGATTCGCCGAGAAGGTGATTGCGCCGGCCGACGCCCTGGCCCGTATCCCCGACGCGCTGTCGGCGGTCGACGCGGGGCCGATGGCCTGCGCCGGCGTGACCGTCTTCAACGGCTTGCGGCGCAGCTCCGCCCGTCCCGGCGATCTGGTCGCGGTGCTCGGCCTCGGCGGCCTGGGGCACCTCGGAGTGCAGTACGCGGCTGCGATGGGCTTCGAGACCGTTGCCATCGCCCGCGGCCCCGAGAAGGCCGACTTCGCCAAGCAGCTCGGCGCCCATCACTACATCGACAGCACCTCCGGCACTCCAGTCGCCGAAGCGTTGCAGTCCCTCGGCGGCGCCAAGGTCGTACTGGCCACGGCGGGCAACTCCGAGGCCATCACCGCGACCGTGGACGGTCTGGCCCCCCGCGGGGAGCTCGTGACCATCGGAGTGGACTCGACTGCACTCGGCATCAACCCGACCCAGCTGCTCGTGAGCGGCCATGTCGTCCGAGGCCATCCCGCCGGCACCTCGCAGGATGTGGAGGACACCATGGCCTTCAGCGCCCTGCACAACATCCGGCCGATGACCGAGACCATGCCACTGGACCGTGTGAACGAGGGCTTCCAGAAGATGCTCTCCGGCAAGGCGCGGTTCCGTGTCGTCCTGACGATGGGGGCGTGAACGATGAGTACGCAGGATCTGGCCAAGGCCACGCCGGCCGAGGTGCCGGCGAACGAGTTCCGGGACGTGTTCGATGCTCAGAAGGCGCGCTTCGCGTCAGGCATCACACGGTCGTACGAGTGGCGGATCGATCAGCTCGACCGTATGGCGCGCATGATCGGTGAGAACGAGGAGCGCCTCCAGCAGGCCATACGCAGCGACTTCAAGACCGCCAAGTCCGAGTACGTCTTCGAGACGTTGTCCGCCGTGTTCGAGGTCGCGTTTCAGAAGAGCCAGCTGAGGGACTGGATGGAGCCGGTCGAGGCCCCGGTTCCGCGGGCGCTCGCCGCGACCGGCCACCGCGCGGAGGTCCATCGCGATCCCTACGGCGTCACGCTCGTCATCGGGCCGTCCAACGGTCCGTTGACGCTTCTGATCCGTCCCGCGCTCGCGGTGTTGGCTGCGGGCAATACGTGTGTTCTGTCGATCAGCAGGGGTCTGAGCGCCACCTCAGAGGTTCTGCTCGACCTTGTTCCGAGGTACTTCGATCCTCGTGACGTGACTGCTCTGCTGGGTGGCCGGGAATCGAACACGGCGCTGCTGGAGCTCCCGTTCGACTTTATCGTTTTCACCGGGAGTCCGAAGGTGGGGAAGGCGGTTGCGCGCGCGGCAGCGGAGCATCTCACGCCGGTGCTGCTCGAACTCGGCGGTCAGAACCCGGCGCTGGTCGACCAGACGGCGAACATCCCCGACGCCGCGAAGAAGATCGTGTGGGGTGCGATGGCCTGGGGTGGTCAATGGTGCACATCGCCGGGATACGCGTATGTCCACGAGTCGGTCGCCGATGAGTTCGTGGCCGAAGCCAAGAAGGCGCTGGTCGAGCTCTACGGCGACGACCCGAGGCACAACCCGGACTACTCTCGTATGGTCAGCGCGGCGTCGCGCGGTTGGCCAGTCTCGTCGATCCCGACAAGGTCGTCATCGGTGGTCGGTCCGACCCGGAGGAACGCTACCTCGACCCGACGATCGTCTACCCCGTCTCATGGGACGACAAGATCATGGAGGACGAGGTCTTCGGCCCCATCCTCCCCGTGCTTCGTTATACGTCCCTCGACGAGGCGTTCACGCACATCGCAGCAACACCGCCGCCACTCGCCGGCTTCGTGTTCAGCCGCGATCAGAGGACGATCGACCGGTTCATCGGTGAGCTCTCGTACGGAGGGGGCGCGGTGAACCAGGTGAACATTCACCTCTACATCGAGTCGATGCCGTTCGGCGGCGTCGGCGCGGCCGGAATGGGCGAGTACTACGGCAAAGCGGGATTCGACACGTTCACCAATGCGAAGTCGATCCTGATCTCGCCGCCGGACGTTGCGATCGACCACCTCTTCCCCCCATACACCGACGACAAGATCGAAGCACTGAATCAGTGGTTCGACTACTGAACTCGGCGAGGCTGCGCGGGTAATGACCGCGGGAGCACTGGACCGAGCACCGGTCCAGTGCTCCCGCAACGCAGCGACCAAGGGGTGGCTTGACACCTTCGAAGCCCAAACATGAAGACACCTGAACACTTTCGAGCCAGCTGTCCGACCCGGGCAGGCCACAAACGAATGGAGAAAACAATGACGGTTGCTGGGATGAAAGGCTTCCGTCTGCTGACGGAGGATGTGCTCACCTTGGCTGAGGCGCTCGGCGACGACGACTGGAGCCGCCCCAGCGGCGCCGAGGGCTGGACGGTCAAGGACGTCTTTTCGCACACCGGTCAGCTTGTCTCGCTGCTGACGGCAGCCGTCCAGGGGACTCTGGAGTACCCGGATCCTCCCCTCGGAATCGAGCCGTTGAACAACGTCCTGGTCGGCTCGACTCGCGAGCAGAAGCCTGCCGCGATCATTGACTTCCTGCGAGCCCAGTCCGAAACCGCGTTTCCCGTGTTCGAGGCCCTCCAGGAGGAGCCCCTGGCGTCCTCCACGGCAGAGTTGCTCGACCTCGGGACGTATGAACTGCACGCGATCCCGAACATGTTCACCTTCGACTTCGCCACGCACCTCCACTTCGATCTCCTCGCTCCCCGCGGACCGCTGAACGTCCCGTGGCCACTCATGGGCAAAGATCGAATGGCGCCCGCTGTCGACTGGCTCATGGGCGGAATCCCAAAGATGCAGTCCACCCTGTATCGCTCGCTTCACGCACCCGTCGGCCTCGATCTGACAGGACCGGCATCGACGAGCGTCGTCGTCCACCGCGTCGGGGATGCCATCGTCGTTGACGACAGCAGCACCGCTCCATCTCCCGCAGCTGTGGTGACATCGTCAACCTTCGACTTCCTTGCCTGGTCGACCACCCGGATTCCGTGGCGTGAAGTGACTCGGGTGACCGGCGACGTCTCCATCGCGGCGAGCTTCCTGGACGAGCTGAATCTGATCTGACCGACGGAGCCGGGCGTATCGCCCGCCGGCAGGAACAGGCGATCCTCCCTGGTCGGGCATCCTGACAGGCGAACAGGATGCCGACGGCGCCGGACGAGGCGTCTGGTGAGGCTGATCCTTTGGAGTGGACACCCTGACAATGGATCTTGACGGTCCAGGGAGGGATGTCCAGGTGGGCCTGGGTCCCCATCTACCGCACCGCCACCCCCGGTGCCGCGGCGGACGAGGGAGTTCCTGCCGAACGGCACCGTTCCGTCCCCGTTGTGCCCGCATGGCACGGCGCCGCGACCCTGGTCCTGGTTCTGTTGGCCGCGCTCGGGGTCGGCCGCAGCTGACCCCCGTGCCGGCGCCGTGCCTTTCAGCCGGCGTCGACATCGACCCTGACGAGGGACGTTCCGAGAGTCACGTTCCAGGGGCCGGCCCGGCTGAGTCGGCTGCGATCAGGGGCGGTACGTCGATCCGCCAGAAGGCGGCTCCGGTGATCCGGGCACCCGGACCGTCCTGGCTCTATGGCATCTGGCTCGACAACGGCGACCGTTCGGCCGCGAATTGCGCGGCCTCGTCCAACCAGGCGCTAACCCCACCGCCATTCCCGCCGGGAAAGGGGCTGCTCGGTCCAGATGGTCTTGCCGTTGCCGGTGTACCGCGTCCCCCAGCGTTCGGTTAGCTGGGCGACCAGCATGAGGCCGCGTCCGCCCTCGTCGAAGATGCGGGCGCGGCGCAGGTGAGGTGAGGTGCTGCTGGCGTCGGAGACCTCGCAGATCAGCGTCCTTTCCTTGATCAGCCGCAGCTGAATGGGCGCACCGCCGTAGCGGATGGCGTTGGTCACCAGCTCGCTGACCACGAGTTCGGTGACGTAGGCCAGTTCGTCCAGCTCCCAGGCGTGGAGTTGGGCGGTCGCCTGAGAGCGGGCGCCTGCGACGACAGCCGGATCGCTGGGGAGGTCCCAGACGGCGATGTGCCCGCTGTCCAGAGCACGTGTACGGGCGATGAGCAGAGCGGCGTCGTCGGTGGGCCGCTCGTCGAGCAGCGCCTTGAGGACCTTGTCGCAGGTGGTCTCCAAGGGCGAAGCAGCGGCGTCGGCGAGGGCGCCGCGCAGGGCATGCAGGCCGGCGTCGACATCGCGATGGCGTGATTCGACCAGCCCGTCGGTGTACAGAGCGAGGAGACTGCCTTCGGGAACTTCGTGGTCGACGCACTCGAACGGCATCCCGCCCACGCCGAGCGGCGGGCCGGTGGGCAGTTCGAGGAAGTCCACTCCGCCGTCAGGGCGCACCAGTGCGGGCCAGAGGTGACCTGCACTGGCGAGCGAGCACGTGCGGGAAATGGGGTCGTAGACCGCGTACAGGCAAGTTGATCCGAGTTCTCCAGACGGCGCCTGTGCACCGGAGTCGGGCCCCGAGCTGAGCCGGACGACGAGGTCGTCGAGGTGGGCGAGGAGCTCGTCCGGGGCCAGATCGACGTCGGCGAGGGTGCGCACGGCCGTTCGAAGGCGCCCCATGGCGGCCGAGGCGGCGATGCCATGGCCGGCCACATCGCCGACGACGAGGGCGACGCGGGCGCCGGAAAGCGGGATGACGTCGAACCAGTCGCCGCCGACGCCGATGTGCGAGTCCGCGGAGAGGTAGCGGCCGGCGACGTCCACGGCTGCCTGCTCGGCAGTCCCCTGAGGCAGAAGGCTGTGCTGGAGAGCCAGCGCCATCCTGTGCTCGCGCGTGTAACGGCGGGCGTTGTCGATGCAGACCGCGGCGCGCGCCGCCAGCTCCTCGGCGATCTGCAGGTCGTCGGGTCCGTACGCTGCGGTGGAGGGGGCCAGGCGGGAGAAGAGGGCGACGCCGAGGTTGGTGCCGCGGGCGCGGAGCGGCACCGTGATCAGCGACTGCGCGCGATGCCGAACCACCCAGGCAGCCCGGTCGGGGTCGCGGGCCAGCCAGCGGGTGATCTCGGGCTCCCCGATCTGGTGCACGGTACCGTGACCGGTGGCCAGGCAGCGGGTGGGCGGTGAGAACTCCGGGTAGCGGGCCAGCTCGCCGACTGCGACGGCATGCTTCACACGGGAGCGGATGGCTGCGCGCCGCAGCAGCAGAGGCCCGTCGACGGGGATCAGCGGGGGCTCGTCACCGCGCAGCACGGTGTCGAGAAGATCGACGGAGACGAAGTCCGCCAGGGCAGGCACGGCTACGTCGGCCAGCTCCTGGGCGGTGCGGGCCACGTCCAGGCTGCTTCCGATTCTCCTGCTGGCCTCGTCCAGCAGCGCCAAACGCTCGCGGGCCACGTACTGCTCGGAGAAGTCCAGGGCGGCCAGCTGCACGCCGTGCACCAGTCCATGGGAGTCCTTGAGCGGGGTGAAGTGGACGATCCAGGCATGCGCGTGGGGCTCCCCCGGGACCTTGACGTAGTTCTCGATGTGCTCGGGCTCACCGGTCTCCAGCACATGATCGACGGATTGCTCGGGAGCCTGGAAGGCCGGATCGGGCATGTGCTCGGTGATCCGGAGCCCCCGAAGCTCCCGCTCGGAGGCGGCGAGCTGCCTGGTCATCGGCTCGTTGACCCGCAGGAATCGACCCTCGGAATCGTAGATCGCCAGGGAGAACGGGGACTGGTCGAACGACCAGCGGATCAGCGGGTCCCTATCGCGCTCCATCTCCTCCCCCACCGGGACGCCCTCCAGCAGCCAACCGGCTCGCCCGTCACCCGTGGGCAGCGGGCACGCGCGCAACCGGCATTCCACCGCACTGCGGTCCCGGTGGCGGAGTGCCACCTGCCCGGTCCAACCCTCCTGCCGGCCGAATCGCTCACGAGCAGCCGTGGGGAGGGGCGATGCGAGTAGCTCTGCCGAGGGCAGGCCGACCGCCTCGGCGGCGGAGTACCCGAGCAACTGCTCCGCACCTGCGCTCCAGCAGGTCAGCACACCGTCCGGAGCCGCCACTGCCAGAGCCCCCGCAGCAGGAAGCACGTCACCAGGGCAGCGCTCCGGTGGGTCCATAGTCGATCATCTCGCCTTCGAGTCCCCTGCTGATTCAAGGATCTCTCGGTCGTGGCGCCGGTTCGCGTCAAGCGATCGCACGAGCGAGGGGCGCTGCCGCGCAGTCGGCCCATGGGGCCTTATGGCCTGCGTATGGTCACATAGCGTTCAGGGCGGCCATGAGGTCGAAGAGCTCTACCAGTGCTGTCGGCGGTTCGGGCGCTGCTTACGGATATCGGCGGGTCACTGCGCTCGTGAGCGGGCGGCTCGTGGGGTGATGTCCTTCGGCGCTATTGGTCCGAGACTGGTCCGGCGGGAACTCCCTTGGATGTCAGACAGTAACTCGAAGAACCCAATTGATTACAGTGGGTACCTACCTTGTCGGGTTGCCTGGAGCGCACCGATGCCTCCAGGCAACCCGACCTCAGGCTCTGGAAGAAGCCAAGTTTCTGAGGGCTGTAAGAACAAAGAATGTTCTTCGTCTGCTGGTGATACGGGCTTAGCACGCTACTGACCTGCTGAAACAGGGACTGCTGGGGCAGGTGACGGGTGGCTGGCCCGGGCATGGTCCGGATCTTGGTCCGCGTTGGCCTGAACATTCCCGCGTCGACGGGGACGACCTCCAATCCCAGTTCATCGGGATCTCCGGGTGCGGAACACTCCAGTGCGTTCGAACCTGGCCTCGCCTTTCTGGTTCGGGACCCCGATGCGGCGACGGGTGTTCCACAGGAACTGAAGCGCCGATTCCCGAATCGGCGTGTGGTTTCTGCCGGGCGGGGCCTTCTCCTCGACGGGCGGTGCTGCGTGCCGTTCATCCCAAGGCCGACCGCGGTGGCACCGGTGGTGCGGCCGACCCGGCTGAGCCGGCAATGACAGTTGTCCCCGGTAGGCAGCGCCGTGTACGTCGCTTCGATCCGCGTCCATCCAACTGCTGCTGGTCAGAGCTGGGATACCAGTGGGAGATATCGTGAGTAAGGGCGCATCTCGACTTACCGCTCAGCCGTGCGCTGCGGGGCGCCTGACGGGCATCTTGCCTGGTCAGGCGCCCTTCTTCTGTGTCTAGAAGAAGCCCAGCTTCTTCGGCGAGTACGACACCAGCAGGTTCTTCGTCTGCTGGTAGTGGTCCAGCATCATCTTGTGGGTCTCGCGGCCGATACCCGACTGCTTGTAGCCGCCGAAGGCCGCGTGCGCCGGGTAGGCGTGGTAGCAGTTCGTCCAGACCCGGCCCGCCTGGATGGCCCGGCCGGCGCGGTACGCCTGGTTGACGTCCCGGGTCCACACGCCCGCGCCCAGGCCGTACAGCGTGTCGTTGGCCGTCTTGATCGCGTCGTCGAAGTCCGAGAACGACGTCACCGCGACGACCGGCCCGAAGATCTCCTCCTGGAAGATCCGCATCCGGTTGTCGCCCTCGAAGATCGTGGGCTGCACGTAGTAGCCGCCCGCCAGTTCGCCGTCGTACTCGATCCGCTGGCCACCGGTCAGGATCTTGGCGCCCTCCTGCTGTCCGATGTCCAGGTAGGAAAGGATCTTCTGGAGCTGGTCGTTGGAGGCCTGCGCGCCGATCATCGTGTCCGTGTCCAGCGGGTGCCCGGGCACGATCGCCTCGGTGCGGGCGATGCCCGCGTCCAGGAACTCGCTGTAGTGCCCGCGCTGGATCAGGGCACGCGACGGACACGTGCACACCTCGCCCTGGTTCAGGGCGAACATGGTGAAGCCCTCCAGGGCCTTGTCGCGCAGCTCGTCGTCGGCGGACCAGATGTCGTCGAAGAAGATGTTCGGCGACTTGCCGCCCAGCTCCAGCGTCACCGGCTTGATGTTCTCGGAGGCGTACTGCATGATCAGCCGACCCGTCGTGGTCTCGCCCGTGAAGGCGACCTTCGCCACGCGCGGGCTGGACGCGAGCGGCTTGCCCGCCTCGACGCCGAAGCCGTTGACGATGTTCACGACGCCCGGCGGCAGCAGGTCGGCGACCAGGCTCATCCAGAAGTGGACGGATGCCGGCGTCTGCTCGGCGGGCTTGAGCACGACCGCGTTGCCCGCCGCCAGTGCCGGCGCCAGCTTCCAGACCGCCATCAGGATCGGGAAGTTCCAGGGGATGATCTGCGCCACGACACCGAGCGGCTCGTGGAAGTGGTACGCGACCGTGTTGTCGTCGAGCTCGCTGAGCGAACCCTCCTGGGCGCGCAGCACGCCCGCGAAGTAGCGGAAGTGGTCGATGGCCAGCGGGATGTCGGCGGCCAGGGTCTCCCGCACCGGCTTGCCGTTCTCCCAGCTCTCCGCGACCGCGAGCTCCTCCAGATGCGCCTCCATCCGGTCGGCGATCTTCAGCAGGATGTTCGCCCGGGCCTCGGGGGCGGTACGGCCCCAGGCCGGCGCCGCGGCATGCGCGGCGTCCAGGGCCCGCTCGACGTCCTCGGCGGTGCCGCGGGCGATCTCGGTGAACGGCCGGCCGTTGACCGGGCTCGGGTTCTCGAAGTACTGGCCACGCGCCGGCGGGACGTACTCGCCGCCGATCCAGTGGTCGTAGCGGGATGCGTACGTGACGATCGCGCCGTCCGTGCCAGGCGCTGCGTATCGAGTCATGAGGCCTCCCGGGGTCGTCGCCGTCCGCCGTTGGACGGCGTCCGACGCCGAACCTAGGGAGCCGGACGTTGCAACCACGTTGCGGCCGCGTACTCCCCGTCCAGCGCCCGCGCCCGGGCCTCGGCGGCCGCCCGCCGCCCCTTCGGCAGTACGGAGGCGAGCGCCTGCCACACCGGGAGGTCGTCCTCGCCCCACGGGCTGTGGGCCCAGTCCGACAGCAGACCCGGATCGCCGCGCGAGATGAGCGCTGCACGCAGCTGGTCGGCAAGGCGGCGCCGCAGCTCCACGACACCGGGCGCGTCCGAGCCCGGGAGCAGCGGCCCTGCGTACCCGCTCAGCGCCGCCGTGACCGCACCCGAGGCGAGCCGGCGGGCCACCACGTCGAAGTCCGCGTCGACCGGCATAGCCAGCCGGTACGGCCGGGACTGCAGCAGCCGCGGCCCCAGCAGACCGCGCAGCCTGGACAGTTCGGCCCTGAGCGTGACCGGGGTGACGTGCTCGTCCTCGTACAACTCCAGCAGCAGCTCGTCGCCGCTCAACCCCTCCGGGTGGCGGGCCAGTACGACGAGGATCTCACTGTGACGGCGGCTCAGGCGGAGCTTGCGGCCCTCCGCGACCAGCAGTGCCTCGTCCCTGCCGAGGGCCGTCAACTGGACCGCACCCTCCGCGGGGTGCGGCGCGAGCAGCGCCAGCTGCGACTCGGCGGCCCGCGCCACCGCCCCCACGAACGCCAGGCTGTGCGGGTGGGCAAGCCGGTCCCCGCCGGTGATGTCCACGGCGCCCAACAGCCGCCCGGTGTGCGGATCGTGGACCGGAGCCGCCGCACACGTCCACTCGTGGACCGGCCGCCGGAAGTGCTCGGCCGCGAACACCTGCACCGGACGGTCCACCGCGATCGCCGTCCCCGGCGCGTTCGTCCCCGCCACCGACTCGGCCCAGCGCGCGCCCTCCACGAAGTTCATCCGACGCGCCCTCCGCCGGGCCTCCGGATGACCCTCGACCCAGAGCAGCCGCGCCTGCGCGTCGCACACCGCGACGAGATGCTCGCCGTCGACCGCGTACACGCCCATGAGCTCCCTGATGACCGGCATCACGCGCGACAGCGGATGGCCCTCGCGGTACACCCCGAGCTCGTCGTCGCCGAGCTCCACGCTCGCTGCGCCTTCCGTGGTGACGTGCGCGCGGGCGCAGCGTCGCCAGGATTCGGCCACGACCGGCCGTACGGTCCGCTCCACACGGCCCGCCGTGGCGAACCGTTCGTACGCCAGGCGCAGCTCGCTGCCGCGCTCCACCGGATCGTTCCCGGCCTCCAGCGCCACCCATGCGTCGGTCAACTCGGCCTCCCGGACGGTGCCTTTCCTCGCGGGCCCATCGTCGTCCCGTAGCGGGTACCCGACAAGCGTCACGGACGCGTCATCCGAGGCGGCCGGACGGCCCCGGGCGCGTCGGGATCCGCTCCTGTCCCGCCTGCCCCGGGCGCCTCCCCGGCCACGTTGCTAGTCCACCGACGAACTCACCGCATACGACCCCGGATCGTCCAGCACCGCACGCACCACCGAATGCGCCGCCCCCAGTAGCGGCCCGTCGGAGCCGAGCCGCGACACCGTCAGCACCGGCCGTGTCGGATCGGCGGTACGGCGCGTCAACTCCCGCTCCAAGGACGGCAGCAGCCACGGCGACAGCCGAGACAGCGCGCCGCCCAGGACCACCGCACGGGGGTCCAGCAGATTCACCGCACCGGCCAGCGCGATGCCGAGTGCGGATCCCGCGCCGCGCAGTGCCCGGCGGACATCGCGGTCACCGGCCGCAGCCCGTTCGGCGAGCAGTTCGATCGGCCGGCCCGTGGTGCTGAGCCCGGCGGCCCGCAGCACGGCCTCCTCACCGGCGTACTGCTCCAGGCAGCCGCGGCCACCGCAGGCGCACACGGGGCCCTCGGGACGTACCGGCACATGGCCCAGTTCGCCCGCGTACCCGTGCGCGCCGCGCAGCAGCCTGCCGTCGACGACCACGGCCGCGCCGATGCCGATCTCCGCCGAGACGTGGACGAAGTCCCGCGGCGCCGGAGCCCCGCCGATCCACAGCTCCGCCAGCGCGCCGAGATTGGCCTCGTTGTCGACGGTCAGCCGGGGCCCGTAGGGCAGGCAGGCGCCCAGGTCGACGTCCCACCAGCCCAGGTTGGGGGCGCGGACGACGGTGTGGGTGTCGCGTGCCACCAGACCCGGCACCGCCACGGAGACGCCGGCGGGCCGCAATCCCTCGATGCGCACGGCATCGGTGACCTCGCGGACGAGCGCGGCCAGTTCCTTGAGCACCGGCTCGGGCGGGCGGCCCCGGTTGTCGGCCCAGGCCGACGCCCGCGCCCGTACCTTTCCCCGCAGATCCACCGCGGCGACGGACAGGTGGTCGACGCCGACCTCGGCGCCGATGCCGACCGGGCCGCGGTCGCCGATGCCGATCGCGCTGCCGGGCCGGCCGACGGAGCCGGACTGCTCGCGGCCGAGCTCCACCAGAAACCCTGCGCGCGTCAGTTCGTCGACGAGCGAGGAGACCGCGGCCCGGGTCAGCCCGATCCTGCCCGCGACGGCCGCGCGCGACAGCGGACCTTCGGCGGCCACGGCGTGCAGCACGAGCGAGAGGTTCCGGCGGCGCATGCCCTGTTGCGTGTTGGGCAGCGTCACGGCCGGTGCTCCGAACGCAGCAGTGCGCCGCCGTCGGCGAGGACGGAGCCGATCCGGTCGAGCGCGGCACGGTCCACGGGCACGGGATCGTACGACGGGCCGTCCGCCGTGCCCCAGCGCCGGGCGACCGCTGCCGGGTCCTCTCCGGTGAGCACGCCGGCGGCCTGCGCGGCGGCGCCGAGCGCCACCAGTTCGCGGGCGACAGGCACGCTGACGGCGCGCCCGGACAGCCGGCGGACCGTCTCACGCCAGGCCGCGCCCCGCGCCCCGCCGCCGATGAGCAGCAGGGGCGCGTCCCGCTCCGGCGTTCCCGCCAGCACCTTCTCCAGCGCCTCGAGCAGCGCGTACACGGCTCCGTCGTACGCGGCCTGGAGCAGCCTTCCTGGCGTCGTGTCGTGGCGCAGTCCGTACAACAGTCCCGAAGAGTGGGGGAGTTGGGGGGTACGCTCGCCGTCGAGGAACGGCAGCAGCACCTCACGGCCGCCGGTTTCCACGGCATCCCGGTCACGGCCGAGCAGCACGGCGATCCGGTCGACGGCCTGTGTGCAGTTCAGCGTGCAGGCGAGCGGCAGCCATTGCCCGCGGGCGTCGGCGAAGCCGGCCACCGTGCCGGCCGGATCGGCCGACGGATGCGGGGACGTCGTGTACACCGTGCCGGAGGTGCCCAGACTCAGCACCGGCTGTCCGGCAGTGAGCCCGAGTCCGAGCGCTGCGGCCGCGTTGTCCCCGGTCCCCGGTGCCACCAAGGCGCCCGCCGGAAGCGGCAGACCGGGCAGGTCGCGGACCGTCCCGGCCGCTTCGAACGGATCCACGACCTCCGGCAGCAGCGCGGGGGAGAGGCCCGCGAGGCCGAGGATCTCGACGTCGTACGCCCCTGTCGCGGGCGTCCACCAGCCCGTGCCCGAGGCGTCGCTCCGATCCGTGACGGCTCGTCCGGTCAGTCGTTCCGTGAGGTAGTCGTGCGGGAGACGTACCGCGCGGGTGGCCGCGGCGGCCTCCGGCTCGCGCTCGCGCAACCACGCCCACTTGGTGACGGTGAACGCGGGGCCGGGGACGCTGCCGGTGCGCTCGGCCCATGCCTTCGCGCCGCCGAGGTGCTCGACCAGCCGCTCGCCCTGCGCCGCCGACCGCACGTCGTTCCACAGCATCGCCGGACGCACCGGCCGGCCCTGCGCGTCCAGCGTGACGAGGCCGTGCTGCTGCCCGGCGACGGACACGGCGGCGGCCCGACGGGCCGATGCTCCGCACTGACCGAGCGCGTCCCCGAGGGCCGTCCACCAGTCCTCAGGATCGCTCTCGCGGGCGCCGTTCCGGCCCGTGACGGTGTGCGGAGCCTGGCCGCTCGCCACGACCCGGCCCGTGGTGACGTCGACGACCAGCGCCTTTGTCGACTGGGTGGAGCTGTCCACTCCGACGACGAGTGGCCCTTCGGGTACGGCCATGGGACTCTCCGTTCTGCGCCTTCGTTGCAGTGCGCCTTCCCCGTGCTGGCCCGGATACTAATTTGTCAAGGGCCATGACGAAATGGGTGCGACGAAGGTGGTCGACGGGAGCGAGGCGTAGCACCGGCCGTCGCGTCGTCCTACGACTCGGCGCCTCAGACAGCAGGGGCCGCGGACCCGTCGGCGGAACGCTCGGCCCGTGACGCGTCCGAGCCGTTCACAAGCCCGTGCGGATCAAGCTCTCCGCGGTTTCGACGATGGTCGTCACCGGATCGCGCGGTTCCCAGCCGAGTACGGAGCGGGCCTTCTCGGTGCGCAGGACCGGAACCCTGCCCAGTTGGCTGAGCGATTCCCGCAGTGCGGGGTTCGAGCGGGCCGCTTCGCGTACCTGAGCATCGGTCAGCTACTGGTCCGGCACCCTGGCGGCGGACTCTCCCGGATACGACAAGACCCCAGATGGCTGCCGCGCCGGCCTGCATCTGCGCGCCTCGATGATCTGGATCCAAGACCTCATCCAGGCCGCCTCTTGATCACAACAGCATTCGCGCTCCAGGAGTAGCGCGTACGGCCGGTTGCCCGCCCTGGGGTCGTGCCGGGGCTACCCGGGACGGTCATCAGCGCACAGGAAGCATCCCAGCCCCGACAGCACCATCGCGCGGTGTTGCTCAACGGTTAGCAGGTGTTCGAGACCACTGGCACGCCCGGCTGCCAACCGATGTCACAAATCCAGTCGCCGGCTCGTCATCCAGAAGAACGACATCCCACGACGGAGTGCCCAGCAATGCTGTTCCCCACAGAAACGGAGAAAACGTGTTCGCCGCCTACGTCACGGTCACCATCCTCGGTGCGCTCTTCAACGGTGCCGCCGCCGTCACCTACCTGATCGGCCACGAATACCCCAAGACCCAGGCGGACATGAAGGGCGTGCCCCGGAAGTGGGTACCGGTGCTGGGCATGTTGCTGGCCGCGGGCACCGTGGGGCTGCTGGCCGGGCTCGCCGTGCCGCTCCTGGGGACCCTTGCCGCCTCCGGCCTCGTGCTGTACTTCATCGGCGCAATCATCGCCCACCTGCGGGTGGGCTCCCGCGACATCGTAGGCGGGATCGTGTTCCTCTCCACCGCGGCGGCCGCCCTGGCTCTGGGCCTGGTCTACCACGGCCCCTGGTAACACGCTGGGCCCAGAAGTTCCGCGCCCGTCACCACGACGGCCGTCTCCTTCCTCCCTGCCCCGCTGACCCGCCAGATCACGCCCTCGAACTGCTGTCGGAGCCGTGCGGGGCACGGGCCGAACTCGCCGATCGGCAGGTACGGCTCGATCAACTCCCAGTCTGCATCCGGCAGTTGCACTCTCGTCACGCAAAGTGATGCACCGGATCAGTCCCGGCCGCGAAGGGAAATCCCGCAGATTGATCACAACCCGATTCGCGGCCTAGCCGGCACGGGCCAGGCGCTCCGCGTGGATGCCGGGCCTCCTGGGCTGCCGGCACCGCCCGGTCCGCATCCGATACCGCCTGCTGACGACCGTCGCTCGATCTGCTCGATCTGCTCGGTGTCCCGGGCATGAGCACCGCGGTGATGCGACATACGCCGGGTGGGAGCGGCTGCGGCCGTTCCTGCCGGTGACCATGGGCGGGCGACGCGGCCGGTGATGCGGCCGGTGGCGTGATCACGGGCAGGTGATGGACGGGGATTCGTCAGCGGCTTCGGGCCGGGCCGGCTGACGTACCGCACGGCTCCACCGCCCTGCCCGCCCTGCGGTACGTCAGTGGCCGGGGCAGCCCTCGGCCATCGCCAGCGCCGCGGCGGGATCCGGCGCCGCAGGTCCGGCAGGGGCCCAAGTGCTCCCGGACCTGGCGTACGGCCACCAGCGCCCGTCGGGCCCCACCCGGAGTTGCGCATCCGCACCCACGACGGTCCACCGCCCTGCGCCCGCCGCCCGCAGCCGTGGACGCTCACCCTCGTCCCAGCCGGCGGTCAACTGCGCCTGCGCCCGATTGAGCGTCTCCTCGTCCGGCACCCAGTCGTCCTCGAGGACCGCGAGCGCCGCCGCCCCGCCGAACCGCCAGGCGCGGACCGCGAGGTCGAGGCCGGAGCGTCCGCGGCCGGAACCGGCCGCGAGCCGTGCCGTGATCACCGCCGGGACGTGCGCTCCGCCCGTATTCGCCGCTGCCAGCCGCACCGCGTCCTGGCCCACCGTCAGCCCCGGCTCCACGGGCCGTCGCTCATGGCCCGCGTCCAGTGCCTCCACCAGCATCCGGTGCGCCCGCGCCGCCGCATCCGCCGCAAGGAACTCCAGCGCGTCCGTGTCGACCCCCGGACCCGGTGCCGTCTCCGTGTCCAGGGTCGCAGGCACGCCGGGCTCCGGTGGCAGCGGCGGCGCCTCCGGCAGCGCGGGCAGGATGTCCGCAGCCGCGAACGCCGCCTGCGCCCGCACCCCCGCGGGCACACCCGCCGGCCGCTCCTCGGGTTCCGCCCGCGCCGCACTCCGTACCTGCAGCTCGTCGAGGAGCCTGCGCTCCGCACGGCCCCGCAACAGCAGCAGCACGAACGGATCCTGGTCCAGCAGCCGCGCCACCTGGTAGCAGAGCGCCGCCGTGTGCGGACACAGGTCCCACGCCTCGCAGCTGCACGCGGGCTCCAGGTCCCCGATGCCCGGCAGGAGCTCGACTCCGGTGCCCGCCGCGTCCTCCACCAGGTGCGGCGGCATCTCGCGGTCCAGCAGGGCGGCGATGTGTCCGGCCCGGTCCACCGCCATGTCCAGCAGGCGGTCCCACGCGTCGTCGGTCAGCTCCTGCAGCAGTACGTCGCTGCGGTACGCGGTACCGTCCCGGTCCCTCACCACCGCGGTGATCCGCCCGGGCCGTACGGACACGGCCCCCACCGCCCCGTCGCGTGCCTGCTTGCGGCCCTTCTTCAGCTGCTCGGTGTCCAGCGCCGTGTCCTCCAGCGCCTGCAGCCAGGCCCGGCCCCACCACGTCTGCGCGAAACCCCGTCCGCGAGCGGGTGGCAGCGCCGCGAACGTCCGCTCGTCCTCGTCCTCGTATCCTCTGCCGGTCCCGTTCCCGGTTTCTGCGCCCGCTGTGCTTCCCGTCATCGCGCGCCTCCTCGCAGCTGCACCAGGTCCGCCAGTTCGGCGTCGGTCAGTTCGGTCAGTGCCGACTCGCCGGAGCCGAGCACCGCGTCCGCGATTGCCTGCTTGCGCTCCAGCATGGCCGCGATGCGGTCCTCGATCGTGCCTTCGGCGATCAGCCGGTGGACCTGCACGGGCTGGGTCTGGCCGATGCGGTACGCGCGGTCTGTGGCCTGCGCCTCGACGGCCGGGTTCCACCAGCGGTCGTAGTGGACGACGTGACCGGCCCTGGTCAGGTTGAGCCCCGTACCTGCCGCCTTCAACGACAGCAGGAACACCGGCACTTCGCCGTCCTGGAAGCGTTGCACCATCCTCTCCCGCTCGGCGACCGGAGTGCCGCCGTGCAGGAGCTGCGTCCGCATCCCGCGCGCCGCGAGATGCCGCTCCAGCAGCCGCGCCATCTGCACGTACTGCGTGAAGACGAGGACACTCGCATCCTCGGCGAGGATCGTGTCCAGCAGCTCGTCCAGCAGCTCCAGCTTCCCGGACCGGTCAGGAATCCTCGGCTCCTCCTCCTTCAGATACTGCGCCGGGTGGTTGCAGATCTGCTTCAGCGCGGTCAGCAGCTTCACCACCAGTCCGCGTCGCTCCATGCCGGCGGCCGCCGAGATCGCGGCCAGCGTCTCGCGCACCACCGCCTCGTACAGACCGGCCTGTTCGGCGGTCAACGAGACGGCGCGGTCGGTCTCGGTCTTCGGCGGCAGCTCTGGCGCGATGCCCGGGTCGGACTTGCGGCGGCGCAGCAGGAACGGCCGTACGAGCGCGGCCAGCCGCTCCGCGGCAGCGGGATCCGCGCCGCCCTCCACGGCCTGCGCGTACCGCGCCCGGAACGTACCGAGCCGGCCGAGCAGCCCCGGTGTCGTCCAGTCGAGGATGGCCCACAGCTCGGACAGGTTGTTCTCGACGGGCGTGCCGGTGAGCGCGACCCGGGCCTTCGCGCCGATGGTGCGCAGCTGCTTCGCCGTCTCCGAGTACGGGTTCTTGACGTGCTGTGCCTCGTCGGCGACGACCATGCCCCACGGGACGTCGGAGAGCTGTGTCGCGTCGAGCCGCATCGTCCCGTACGTGGTGAGGACGAACTCCCCGTCCGTCAGGCCCTCGAGGCTGCGCGTCGCGCCGTGGAAACGGCGCACGGGTGTGCCGGGCGCGAACCTTTCGATCTCCCGCTGCCAGTTGCCCATCAGGGACGTCGGACAGACGACGAGCGTCGGGCCGGCGGCGGATGCGTCGGTCCGGCGGTGCAGATGCAGGGCGATGAGCGTGATGGTCTTGCCGAGTCCCATGTCGTCGGCGAGGCAGCCGCCGAGCCCGAGCAAGGTCATCCGGTGCAGCCAGTTCAGTCCGCGCAGCTGGTAGTCGCGCAGGGTGGCGGCGAGCGCCGCGGGCTGGGCGACCGACTGCTCGCCGCCCTCCGGATCGGCGAGCCGGTCGCGCAGCCGCTCCAGCCCGCCCGACGCCTGGACCTCGACGCGCCGTCCGTCGACCTCGGTGGAGCCGGTCAGCACGGCGCCGAGTGCGTCGACCGGGATGAGCTTGCGGTCCTGGTGCGCGCGGGCGCGGCGGGCCTCCTCGGGGTCGATGAGCACCCACTGGTCGCGCAGCCGCACCACGGGCCTGCGCGCCTCCGCGAGCTGGTCCAGCTCCTCGCGCGTCAGCCGCTGGTCGCCGAGCGCGAACCGCCAGTTGAAGGCCAACAGAGCGTCGGCCGACAGGAACGACGGCATCCCGGAGCCGGTCGCGTACATGCCGGAGTCGGAGGCCGATTCGGAGCCGGTCGCGTCCGTTTCGGATCCGGACCCGGCGCTGGTGGTCTCCTCGGGCGGGCCGATGACGGCACGTGCGGTGAGTTTGCGGGCGAGCTCCCGTGGCCAGTGCACCTGCATGCCGGTCGCGGCCAGCGCCGACGATGCCCTGCCGAGCAGGTCGATGACGTCTTCGTCGGCGAGCTCGATCGTGTCGGGAACGGCCGCCGACAGGAGCGGGGTGAGAGGCGCCCAGGCACGTGCCGCGCGGCGCAGTGCGAGCAGGGCGTCCATCCGGGCGCGCGGCCCGAAGGCGGCGTCCTGCCCGCCCGCCCAGACCGCCGCGGCGTCCGCGACACGGGCCGGGTCGCTGACGCTGTGCATCTGCAGCACGGCCCGGAAGGCGGGCTCCTGGGTGCCTGTGCTCTCGGACAGGCCCGGAACCTCCACGCGCAGCGACAGCCTTACGCCCGCGTCGTGGCCCGCCGCGACATCCTGCGCCCAGGCGCGCGCCTGAGGCAGCCGATGCGGCTCATCGGCCGCGAACGCGCCGGAGCCGGTGGCGAGCGGTGCGGCAGGCGTGCGCGGCAGTACGTCGGCGACCGCGTCCAGGAAAGCCCGCAGCAGCCGCTCCGGCTCGGGCAGCAGCAGCGGTTCCGCGCAGGCGTCGAGCGGGACGGCGTGTGCGGTGGGCGGCATGGAGGCGGCGAGCGTACGGATGCGTTCCAGGTCTTCCGCGGTGAGCGGACCGGCCCGCCAGGAGTCGTGGTCGCTCGGGGTGAGTCCGGGCAACAGCAGTCCCCGCGCGACGAGTTGAAGGGCGAGGACGGTCGCGGCGCCCCAGAAGGCCGCGGCGGGTGAGGCGTCTGAGGACGTCCGTGCCCGGGTGAGGACCGGCAGCGCGTCTCGTACGGGCAGGAGCCGGGCCGGTGCGGCATGTGTGGCCACCCCGTCGGGGCCGCCCGCTGCCACGGTCAGGTCATCGACCGCGCCGCCGGGTCCGGCGGGCGGCTCGCTGCCGTCGGCGTGCCAGAAGGCGAAGTGGCCCGTGCGGGCCGGATCCGCGGGGAGGAAGACCGCGGAGCAGCGGGAGAGTTCGGAGATTGCTGAGGTCTCTGAGATCTGTGAGGCCTCTGGGCCCTCTGAGGTGTGGGGGATGTCGGAGGGCGTTGCCGCGGGGAGCATGTGCACAGCGATGACGCATTCCTCAAATTTGACTACTGTGGGCCGGAGCGGCCGAGGGTACCCGACGGGATGCCTGCCGCGGGAGCGCGATCTTCGTGACCCACGTCACTTTCCCGCGTAGGGGTGCTGCCAGCACCACCGTGCGCTGCGGGTGATCCCCCTACTGTTTCCGGGTGGTGGCGCCATGGTCGCGCAGGTCCGCTGATTCGTACGTTTCTTCAGGTCAGAGCAGTTTCAGGAGTCGAGCGCGCCGGCCGGCGCGACGGCCGAGAGACCGGAGACCGTCATGTCCCAGGCGACCGCCACTGCCACCGCGCTCGACGGCGAGCCCGCACTGCCGCCGGGGGAACGTGCAGCCCCACCCGGAAGCCGGACCGGAGGCAGGACCCGTGGCAGTGATTTCGCGCCGCTGCTGCGCACGGCCAGGGATCAGGGACTCCTGGATCGCCGCACCGGCTGGTACGCCCGCGTCATCGCCGTCAATCTGCTCGCCCTGGCCGCCGTCGTCACCGGCATCGTGCTCATCGGCCCGTCCTGGTGGGTGCTCCCGCTGGCCGTGCCGCTGGCCGTGTTCTCCGCGCGTACGGCCTTCATCGCTCATGACGCGGGTCACGCCCAGATCACCTCCGACCGCCGGGCCGGCAGGATCATCCAGCTCATCCACGGAAACGTGCTGCTGGGCATGAGCCAGGACTGGTGGAACGACAAGCACAACCGCCACCACGCCAACCCCAACCACGTCGACAAGGACCCCGACGTCGCCCCGGACGTCCTGGTCTTCACCAAGGACCACGCCAAGGGCCGCACCGGGCTCCGCCGTTGGCTGACCCGGCATCAGGCCTGGTTGTTCTTCCCGCTGACCACCCTCGAGGGTGTGGCCCTCAAGGTCTACGGCTTCCGGCACGTCTTTTCAGGGGCCCAGGAAGGCGGGACCGCGGACGGCGGGCCACGGGAACGCAAGGCCGCGGCCGGCGCTCGGGCCATCGAGGGCGCACTGCTCATCTTCCATGTCGTCGCCTACCTCACGCTGCTGCTGAGCGTTCTCACGCTGCTGCAGGCCCTCGTCTTCGCCCTGCTCCACCAGATGCTTCTCGGGCTCCATCTCGGCATGGCGTTCGCGCCGAACCACAAGGGCATGGACATGCCCGACCCGGAGAGCGACGAGCGCTGGGGCCATCTCCAGCGGCAGGTGCTGACCTCCCGCAACATACGCGGCGGCGCCCTCACCGACTGGTTCCTCGGCGGTCTCAACTACCAGATCGAGCACCACCTCTTCCCAAGCATGCCCCGCCCCCACCTGCGGCTCGCCCAGCCGCTGGTCCGTGCCCACTGCCGCAGGCTCGCCATGCCCTACACGGAGACCGGGCTGATCGACTCGTACCGGCAGGCCCTCGGCCATATGCACGAGGTCGGCGGTGAGCTGCGCGGCGAGGCGGGGGGCGACGACCGGCGTGCGGCGGAAACCGTCGCCCACGAGGTCGCAGGATAGGGAACCGGCGGGCCCACGAGCGCGTTCTCACCACAGGAGCGGCGGCCGGAGGCCGGTGGCCGCGAAGGAGGCGTCGAAGATGTCGACAGGTGCGAAGATCGCCATTGGGGGAGTGGCCTTGGGCCTCATCCTCTGGCCATTCATCGGATTCTGGATGTCGCTGCTGGTGATCGTCGGAGTGCCCGCCGTGGCCTACTTCGCGCTCGACCCCTCGCAGCGCCGCCGGCTCCGCCGGATCAACAACCGCAAGCAGATCGGCCGCTGACCTGGCTGATTCGCCGTGTCCCGCAGTGGGCTACGGTCGTCCGGGACGATCACCGGCACGGGAGAGGGGAGCCCCGCACGATGAGCATCGGTGGACGGGTCACCACGGTCAGCAGCAACGGCTCGTACTCATTCACGAAACCGAACAGGGACAGCATCACCCTCCTCGCCGGGCTCGGCGTCGAGGGTGATGTGCACGCGGGCGTGACCGTCAAGCACCGCTCACGCGTGGCGAAGGACCCCACCCAGCCCAATCTCCGTCAGGTGCACCTCATCCACGAGGAGCTGTTCGACGAGGTACGGGAAGCGGGCTTCGCGGTCCGTCCCGGTGACCTCGGGGAGAACGTCACGACGCGCGGCATCGACCTGCTCGGCCTCCCGACCGGCACGGTGCTGCGACTCGGCGACGAGGCCGTGGTCGAGGTCACCGGATTGCGCAACCCCTGTGTGCAGATCGACCACTTCCAGGACGGCCTGCTCAAGCAGGTCGTCGGCCGTGACGCCGAGGGCAACATCGTGCACAAGGCGGGGGTCATGTCCGTCGTGAGGACGGGTGGTCTGGTGCGGCCCGGCGACACGATCACGGTGGAGCTGCCGGTCGGGCCGCACCGGCCCCTGGCGCGCGTCTGAGTCCGGCACTCAGTTCAGGGAACAGGAGTTGACCACATCACCGCCCACGGGCCTGCGGATCGTCCGGTTCGAGGGCGGTGCCACGCCGTCCTCCACCCACGTGGTCAGCGCCGCGAACGCCGATCGGTGACAGGGCAGGATCGGGCGCAGCAGGTCCGGGTACCTGTCGTACAGGCCGTCGGTGTGCGTGCCGTCCTCGATCGTGTAGTAGCGGTGCAGTGCCGAGCGGCCACGGCCGTCGATCATACGGGCGTACACATCGGAGTCCTGACGGATCGGCAGCAGCGTGTCCAGATCGCCGTGGAGGGTGATCAGCGGCTTCCCGATCCGGCCCGTCAGCGCCACCTCAGCCAGCGCCTGCCGCACGGACGCCGGGCGTGAGGCGAGGTCGTACGCCGCGTCCGAGGCGCAGACCGCGAAGATCTGCTCCGGCGTCGAGCCCGCGGAAGCTCCCGGGCACCCCGGGTCGTACGACGGGTCGAACTCGGCGCGGAAGATCTTCTGGGTGAGCCCCCAGTAGACCTGCTCGTGGTACGGCCACAGGAACCGCGAGCCGGGTGCGAAACCGGCCGCCAGGAGGTCATCGTCATCGGCCCGGCCGAGGGTTCTGGCCACGGTGACGGGCAGGCTCGTCAGCGGGTTCGGCCCGCGCGAGGTCCACAGGACGCCTTCCCAGTCGACGCCTCCGTCGTACAGCTCCGCGTGGTTCTCCAGCTGCCAGCGCGTGAGATAGCCGCCGTTCGAGATGCCCGTCATGTACGTCCTGGCGGGCCCGTGCCCGTAGCGCTGACGGACTGTGTGCTTCGCGGCCCGGGTCAGCTCGGTGACACGGCGGTTCCACTCGGCGACCGCGTCACCGGGCCGCCGGCCGTCCGTGAAGAAATCGGCTCCCGTGTTGCCCTTGTCGGTGGAGGCGTACGCGTACCCCTGCGCCAGAACGTGGTCGGAGATGAGAGCGTCCGTCGCGTACTGCCTCCGGGTGCCGGGTGCCCCTGTGACGACCAGCCCGCCGTTCCAGCGGTCGGGGAGCCGGATCACGAACTGGGCGTCGTGCCGCCAGCCGTGAGTGGCGTTGAGGCGGGAATCGTCGGGGAAGTAGCCGTCGATCTGGATGCCGGGCACCCCGGACGGATTCCTGGTGCCGGAGGCCGCGAGGCCGGCCTGGTCAGCCATGTCGGTGTGCGGCGTACCGGCCAGCGCGGCGGTCGTCAGATCCCCGAGGCAGGCCGACTCCTGATGGTCCGCGCCGACGATCCGGAGCCGGTCCTGACGGGCGCAGTGGCCATGTGCCGGTCCGGACCCGGCCCCGGCCCCGGCCCCGGCCTCTGCCGGGCGGGCGTCCGCGAGGAATGTCCCGGTGAGGGCGAGCAGCAGCGCGGCGAGGACCGGAGTCCTCCGCGGTGAATGGAGCAATCGGGATCGGCGGGACGAGCGATGCGGGCGGGACAGGCGCATGACGGCAGGCCTCCGGATGGACGGCGAACAGGTGGGTGCGCCGCCACATCGTGCTGGGGCCGTGCTCGTACGGCCATGGGCCCGGCCCACACCTCGCGCTCGCTGCCCATGTGCTCAGGAGGGGCGTACAGCCACTGCGCAGGAGGACTGCTCAGGAGGGGCGTACGGCCATCTTGTCCAGAGCCTCCAGCAGGCCCGGCAGCTCGGGCCCGCGCCCCACCGGCAGCACCTCGCCCGGCTCGTCGTCGAGCAGCACGAAGGCGATGTCGTCGGTCCTGGCCACCAGGGACCAGCCGGGCCCGTCGGCGCGCAGCATCCGCGCCCCGTCCGGGGCGAAGCTGGACCGCACCCGCCCGGGCGGCGGCGCCTCGACCTCCACGTAACCGTGCAGGTCCTTGAGTACCCGCTGCACCCCTTCGTGCGGCTTCGCCGGCTCCTCGCCGTCCTCCGTCCGCTCACCGGGCTGGACGAACGTCACCTGGTCGCCCACCTGCTCGCGCCAGATCGCCCACTGCAGGGCGATCTCGTCCGCGCCCATCCGCCGCTGAGCAGGCCCCCAGGTGTCCGTGTCGGGCGGGGAGAGACGTGGTCCGTCACCGCCGTCGTCCTCCGGATCATGGGGCGCGGGCACACCCGGAGCGACGGTCGCGACCTCCAGCGGCCAGCCGGGCAGTGCGGCGACCACGGTCCGGTCGCTGGGCGACAGGTCATACTCCATCCCGCAGTCCCACGACGCGATCGCGACCGCGACGAGCGAGACGTCGTCGACCACGACCGTCCACCGGCCGCCGGTGCTGTCCTGGCCGAGGACCAGGCCGAACCCCTCGGCGTACGGCTCGAGCCCCAGCGAGGCGCACGCCGCCGGGTAGTCGTCGCCGAGGACGCTCGGGAACTGCGCCGGTGTGAGCAGCAAGGCGGTCAACACATAGAGCGTGTCGTCGTCGGCGACCTCGTCCGTCCCGGCCACAGCACCTTCTCCCCATCCGATCGTTCGTCGGCGCACCCTAACCAGTGGGTAACCCCGACGTCGAGTGCCTGCGGCAGGGAATATGAACCGTGCGCCCGCCCCGGGCTCGCGAGCCGTCCACGCGTCAGGCCACGGGCAGCCCCAGCAGGCTGCGCGCCACCGACTGCGGGGACTCGTCGCGCTCGCGCGCGAGGGCGATCACCGCCCGGCAGGCCAGCTCGTTCACCCCGAAGGACAGCGCCTCCGGCGACACCCAGCTCGACGCCTCCTCGATCCCCTGCTCGTCGTCCTCGGCGCATGCGGACACATACGTCGCCGCTGCCTCGAAGATGTTGTGCTGCCGCCCCCGCGCGGCCGGGACCGCAGCCGTGCTCGCCTCACCGCCGGGCCCGGGCCCGAAGAGCTTGCGGATTCTTGCGATCAATCTGTCGAACACAGTGGCCCCCATGCCTGGTCGTTCACCCGTTCGGAGTACTCCGCCGGTGCGACAAGTCTTCCCGCAACATGGCCCGCAACCACGCCAGTTCCGCTTCGCTTGTCGCCCGGGCGATGGTGAGTACGCCCCGCCGGTACGGGTCGTCGAGCTCCTCCGCCCGCAGCGGCCGGTCGCCCTCGTAGAAGAAGCTGGCGGGCTGCTCCAAGAACTCCAGCCGCCGCCGCAGCACCGCGGCACGCGCCGAGGCTTCCGGGAGGTGCCGGAGGAAGGCGAGAAGCGTGAACCAGCGGTTCTCGTCGGTGATGTCCTGCTGCAGGGGCTCGGCGAGCCGGTGCAGCAGCGCCTGCCGTCCCGCGTCGGTGAGGCTCAGGACATGGCGGGGTGCAGCGGCCTGGCCGGGTTGGCTCTCGCGGACCAGCAGGCCGCCTTTCTCCATTCGCTTGATGGCGGGGTACAGGGTGCTCTCGGCCACCGGGCGCACGTGCCCGGTGAGCGCGGTGATGCGTTTGCGCAGCTCGTAACCGTGCAGCGGGGTGTCGTACAGGAATCCGAGGATGGCCAGCTCCAGCATGCCCGCATTCTGCCGCACCCGCGGGGTACATCGTTGACGTAGTACTACGTGGCCGAGGTATGGTTCGGAACCCAAGAGGGCGCCGGAAGAGACGTGGAGTGATACGGATGCGACAGGCCAGGTTCGACGCACGGGGAAGCCTCATCCGCTGGACGGAGTCCGCGGGGGAGGGGCCGACGCGGGTGTACGTGCACGGCCTCGGCGCCGCCTCCACCGTCTATCACGCGCACATCGCCGCCCATCCCCTCCTGGCGGGCCGCCGGTCGCTCTTCGTCGATCTGCCCGGGCACGGCACCAGTGACCGGCCCGCCGACTTCGGCTACACGCTGGAGGACCACGCGGACGCACTGGCCGCCGCGCTCGACGAGGCGGGTCCGGGTACGGATCCGGGTGTGGGTGTGGTCGGCGACGGTGCGGAGATCGTCGCGCACAGCATGGGCGGCGCGGTGGCGATCGTCCTCGCCCACCGCCGGCCCGAGCTCGTGTCACGCCTGGTGCTCGTCGAGGCCGACCTCGACCCGCACCCGCCCGTGACCGCGGGCAGCAGTGGCATCGCCGACCTGCCGGAGGAGGAGTTCGTGCACGGCGACGGGTTCGCACGCGTACTGCAGCGGATCGGGCCCACGTGGGCCGCCACCATGCGGCTCGCCGACCCGCTGGCGCTCCATCGGAGCGCGACCTCGCTCGTGCGCGGAACGAGCCCGACGATGCGGCGGATGCTGATGGACTGCCCGGTCCCGCGCACGTATCTGCAGGGCGGGCTCAGCGGCGAACTTTCCGGCGAGGACGCACTCGTGGCTGCCGGCGTGCAGGTCGTGACCGTCCCGGACGCCGGGCACAACGTCATGTTCGACGCCCCCGAGGCGTTCGTCCGCGCGGTCGCCACGGCACGGCCCGGCCGCCATGGGGCAGGCGTGGCACGTGCGCTTCGGTTCTGACGCACCCCGGTCCTGACTCACCGCGGGCCCTGACGTGGCCTCGGTCCTGGCGCATCAGGCCTCACGTACCGCCAGCACCAGGAACAGCGCGTCCTCGTCGGTGTACGCCACCATCCGCCAGCCCGAAGCGCCGAGCACCGGACGGAGATTGGCCTCGGCGCGCAGATCGCCGTCCGTGATCTGCCGGCCCTGCCGCGCGGCGAGCGCGGCCCGCCCGATCGGATGAAAGAGCGCGAGGCGCCCGCCAGGGCGCACCACTCGGGCCAACTCGCTCAGATTCGCCTCCGGTTCCGACAAATGGGCGACAAGCCCGGCGGCGAACACCGCGTCGAGCACCTCCGAGCGCAACGGCAGCCTCGCCACGTCGGTGAGCAGCAGCCTGCCGTCCCTGTCCCGGCCCGCACCGACGGCGGCGTCGAGCATCTGCGGCGTCAGATCGGCCCCGATGACCGTTCCGCCCGGCCCCACGGCGCTCCGCAGCGCGGGCAGCGCACGCCCGGTGCCGCAGCCCGCGTCCAGTACGGCGTCGCCCGGGCGCAGTCCGAGCGCCGCGGCACCGGCGGCATAGGCGGGACCGTCACCGGGGAAGCGCGCGTCCCAGCCGGCCGCACGGGCGCCGAAGAACTCCTGTACGAGTGTGTGGTTGGCTGTCATACGCACATGATTCCGCACGCGCGCACAGTTGACCCATCGTCAGTCCCCAACGCCTTCTGCGGACGCCCTCACTCAGACGTTCGGTGCACATGTTCGAGCTCGGCACGATCGTTCTGGAACGTCTCTCTGTCATATTCCATCAGGTTTCGAAATGCGCCCCTGTCACACGCCCTTGGCAGGACTAGCGTCCCGGAGCCATGGGACACCTGGACCACGCCACCTTCGGCTGGCTGACCCCCGTGCTGTCGTACGCGATGGCCTGCATCGGCGCCGCCCTCGGTCTCCGCTGCACCGTACGCGCGCTCGAAGCGACCGGGACGTCACGCCGCAACTGGCTCATCACCGCCGCATCCGCCATAGGCACCGGCATCTGGACGATGCACTTCGTCGCCATGCTCGGCTTCGGCGTCACCGGCAGCGACATCCGCTACAACGTGCCGCTGACCATCCTCAGCCTGCTCGTCGCCATGCTCGTCGTCGGCGCCGGCGTCTTCGCCGTCGGCTACAGCCGCGACCGCGTCCGGGCCCTGCTGCTCGGCGGCCTCACCACCGGACTCGGCGTCGCCAGCATGCACTACCTCGGCATGGCGGCCCTGAGTCTCCACGGCGAAGTGCGTTACGACCCGCTGCTCGTCGGACTCTCCGTCGTCATCGCCGTGGTCGCAGCAACCGCAGCCCTCTGGGCCGCACTCAACATCAAGTCACCCGTCGCAGTCGCCATCGCGTCGCTCGTGATGGGCGCGGCGGTCAGCAGCATGCACTACACCGGCATGCTCGCGGTCGGCGTGCACGTCGAGCCCTCGGACGAGGCACTGCCCGGGGCCACGGCCATGCAGTTCATCTTCCCCCTCGCCGTCGGCCTCGGGTCGTACCTCTTCCTCACCTCCGCCTTCGTCGCCCTCTCCCCGACGGCGAGGGAACGCGCCGCCTACGCCTCGGCCGAGCGGATCACCGAACCGGCGGCCGAACCGGCCCCCGCGTCAACGGCCGCCGTACCAACCGCCGCACCGACCACCCCGTAAGGCCGCCCGCCGCACCCACCACCCGATATACGGAACGAGGAGGCCATGCGCAAACCCCGCAGCACCCCTGGCGCCGACACGCCATCACCGCACGGCCCCGATCCGTCCGCCTCCGCGCGACCGGCAAGGCGCGGCCGGCGCGCCCACGCCGGACCGCCCGCGGACGAGGAGCTCGTTCCGGGAACGGACCTCGGCCCCGCCGCGGCACGCTCCGGAAAGGGGCGCCCCCGTGAACGCCCGGGGCTGCGTCCCCGAACCGTACGCGCCAAGATCGTCTCGCTGCTGATGGTGCCCGTCGTCTCCCTCCTCGCCCTGTGGGGCTTCGCCACCGTCACCACCGCACAGGACGTCGCACGGCTGCGTCAGCTCCGCGACGTCGAGGACCGCGTCCGCGAACCCGTCGCCGAAGCCGTCAACGCCCTGCAGGCCGAACGCCGCGCTGCCCTCCGCCAGCTGACCACCCCAGGTCCCGAGCGCGCCGCCGACCTCCAGCAGGAGGCCAAACTCACCGATGCCGCCCTCGCGAAGCTCGCCCTCGACGACACCCACACCGTCGCCGACGCCGGCGACCTCCCCACGGCTGTCGCCGGCCGCCTCAAGGGATTCGTCACAGCGACCGCGGCGCTACCCGCCCTGCGCACCGATGTCCTCGCCCGCAAGGCCGAATGGAACCGCACCTACGAGAAGTACACCGCCGCCATCACCTCGGCGTTCGGCGTCAACGGCGCCCTCACGGGCGTTCAGGACACCGCACCCGGCTCCGACGCGCGTGTCCTCCTCGAGTTCGGCCGCGGAGCCGAAATGCTCTCCCGTGAGGACGCCCTGCTCACCTCCGCGCAGACCGCCGGGACCCTCAGCAGCGAGCGTCTGAGGCTGTTCACCGGCGCCGTCGAGACCCGACGCGCCCTCACCGAATCCGCTGTCGCCGACCTGCGCGCCCCCGAGCGCGCCGCCTGGCGCGCACTCACCGCTCAAGGGGCCTACCAGGCACTCGAGTCCGCCGAGGACAGGACTCTCATCGCCCCTGCCGGCCGCCGCGCCGCCGAAGCCGTACCCGCCACCACCTGGGGGGCCGCACACAGCACCGTCCGCACGGCGATGCGCGACATCGAGACCGGCGCCCGGCAGAGCGCCGCCGACCGCGCCGATCCCTTCGACCAGGGCCTCGTCACCGCGTCGGGCGCCGCCGTCCTCCTCGGACTCGCCGCCGTCGCCGCCTCGCTCGTCATCTCCGTACGCATCGGACGCGTCCTCGTCGTCGAACTGGTCAGCCTCCGCAACACCGCCCTGGAGATCGCCCGGCACAAGCTGCCCCACGCCATGCAACGCCTCCGCTCCGGCGAAGAACTCGACGTACAGGCCGAAGCCCCGCCGGGACCGCATCCGCAGGACGAGATCGCCGAGGTCGGCGAGGCCCTCTCGACCGTTCATCGCGCCGCGCTCAGCGCCGCCGTCGAACGCGCGGAACTCAGCCGCGGCATCTCCGGGGTCTTCGTCAACCTCGCGCGTCGCAGCCAGGTCCTTGTCCACCGGCAGCTCAATCTGCTCGACAGCATGGAGCGCCGTGCCGAGGACCCGAACGAGCTCGGAGACCTGTTCCGCCTCGACCATCTCACCACCCGCATGCGACGCCACGCGGAGAGCCTGATCATCCTTTCCGGCGCCGCCCCCGGCCGCGCCTGGCGCATGCCCGTACCGCTCACCAACGTCGTGCGCGCAGCCGTCTCCGAAGTCGAGGACTACGCGCGCGTCGAGGTACGGCAGCTCCCGGAGAGCGCCGTCGTCGGCGCCGCCGTCGCCGACCTCACCCACCTCCTCGCCGAACTCGTCGAGAACGCGGCCCAGTTCTCCCCGCCCCATACCAAGGTCCGCGTCAGCGGTGAACCCGTCGGCAACGGCTACGCGCTGGAGATCGAGGACCGCGGCCTCGGCATGGGCAAGGAAGCCCTCGCCGAAGCCAACCGCCGGATCGAAGAGTCGGAGGCGCTCGACCTCTTCGACAGCGACCGGCTCGGCCTCTTCGTCGTCAGCAGACTCTCCGCGCGGCACGACATCAAGGTGCGGCTGCGGACCTCGCCGTACGGCGGCACGACCGCGGTCGTCCTGATCCCGACGCCACTGCTCCAGAGCGCACTCCCGCCGGGAGCGGGAGCAGGAGTGGGTGCCGGAGCGGGCGCGGGCACGGGCACGGGCGTGCCGGCGTCCACGCGCCATACCGGCGGAACAGCTCCCTCCGACGCCCACTCCGTCCTGCACGGCGACCAGTCCGCCCCGCGGCCTTCCGGCTCCGTGACAGGCCGCCGCTTCCTCGAAGTGCAGCCCGACAACGCACCACCCCCGCCGCCCGGCGTCATCGCGCTCCGGCTGCGTGGCCGCCCCCAGCCCGTCCCGCAGCCGGAGTCCCACCAGCAGCCGCACTTGCACGCCCACTACGAGCCCGAGACCCGCCCCCAGGACGACGCGGGCGGCCTCCCACGCCGGGTCAGGCAGGCCAGCCTCGTCCCCCAACTGCGCGAAGCGCCCGGTCCCGACGCGCCGGAGGCGGCCGACCGCACCGCGAACGACACCCCGGAACGCACCCCGGAACAGGCCAGGGACCGCATGGCGGCCTACCGAGCCGGCTGGGCCCGCGGCGGCGGCGCCGCCCCCGGCCGGACCACCCACAGCAGCGCTCACGGCAATGCCCTCGGCAACCCACCCAGCAGCGGCCACCGCAGCGAAGGAGACGACGCATGATCGACCACGAGAGGATCACCCCGTACCAGCGGTCCGGAGAGCTCGACTGGCTGCTCGACGACATGGTGCTGCGGGTGACCGAGGTCCGGCATGCCGTCGTCCTCTCCAACGACGGCCTCGCCGTCGGCGCCTCCAACGGCCTGACCCGCGAGGACGCCGAACACCTCGCCGCCGTCGCCTCCGGATTCCACAGCCTCGCCAAGGGTGCGGGCCGCCACTTCCACGCCGGTTCCGTACGCCAGACGATGGTCGAGATGGACGACGGCTTCCTCTTCGTGGCCGCCGCGGGCGACGGCTCCTGCCTCGCCGTCCTCAGCGCCGTGACCGCCGACATCGGCCTCATCGCGTACGAGATGGCCCGCCTGGTCAAGCGCGTCGGCGAGCACCTGCGCACGCCGCCGCGGATGTCCACCACCCCGCCCGCCGCCGGCTGACCGGAGGGAGACCCCACGCCATGAACGAAGCCGGCGACGGCGACCGGGAACTTCAGGGCAGCCGCTGGTACGACGCCGAAGCGGGCCCCCTCGTCCGCCCGTACGCCATGACCGGAGGGCGTACCCAGCCGGGCCCCGGCACCGTACGCTTCGACGTCATCGCACTCGTCGACGCCGCCCCGGACGCGGCCGGCCGGGCCGATGAATCGCTCCTCGGCCCCGAACACCGGGCCCTGCTCACGCTGTGCGGCGCGGAGACCCAGTCCGTCGCGGAACTCGCCGCCGACGCCGACCTGCCCATCGGCGTCGTACGCGTCCTCCTCGGCGACCTGCTCGAGGCCGGCCTCGTCACGGTCAGCCGGCCCGTGCCGCCCGCGCAACTGCCCGACGAGAGGATCCTCCGGGAGGTGATCGAAGGACTCAGAGCGCTCTAGCGGCGGGCATCCGGGCCGACTCAGGGGCACACTGGTGACGCACGACCGGGAACCACATCCGGAGCCGGACCGGACCCGGGCCGGACGACACATGCAGCCGGACCGGAGCCGGACCCGGGCCGGAATCGGAGCGGACGACGACGCCGAGGAGCACCGTGCCTGTCCCGATCATCATCGACTGCGACCCCGGGCACGACGACGCCGTCGCGATCCTGCTCGCGGCCGGGGATCCCGCGATCGACCTGCTCGCGATCACGACGGTCGCCGGCAACCAGGTGGTCGAGAAGACCACGCTGAACGCCCGCCGGATCTGCACCGCCGCCGGAATCACCGACGTGCCCATCGCGGCCGGCTGCGCGCGGCCGCTCGTCCAGCCGCTGTACGTGGCGGACGACGTTCACGGAGACTCGGGCATGGACGGTCCCCGCTTCGGCGAACCCACCGTGGACGCGGTCTCCGAGCACGCCGTGGACCTGATGTACCGGATCCTGACCAGGCATCCGGAACCTGTCACTCTCGTCCCGACCGCCCCGCTGACCAATATCGCCCTGCTCCTGACCCGGTATCCCGACGCGGCTGCGCACATCCGCGAGATCGTGCTCATGGGCGGCTCCACGGAGCGCGGAAACCGCACCCCGGCGGCCGAGTTCAACATCTACGTCGACCCCGAAGCCGCTGACATCGTCCTCCGAAGCGGCGTACCCGTCACGATGTGCGGGCTCAACGTCACCCACCAGGCACTCGCCACGCCCGACGTCCTCGCCCGCCTCGATGGACTGGGCACCGAACTCGGGCGGATCTGCGTCGAGCTGATGACGTTCTTCGCCTCCACCTACCGGCGGCTGTGGGGCTTCGAGGCGCCGCCGCTGCACGACCCCGTCGCGGTGGCGCGCATCATCGACCCCTCGATCGTGCGCTGCGTCGACGCGAGCGTGGCCGTCGAGCTGCACGGGCAGCACACGCGGGGAGCGACGGTCGTGGACCTGCACCGGTACCTGGACCGGCCCGTCAATGCGCGGGTGGCGGTGGACCTGGACGGAGAGAAGTTCTGGGACCGGGTGGTCGCGGCCGTCGAGACGCTGGGGAAACGGGAGGGCTGAACCGCGGCACGGCTCGCCCGTCCGCGTATCGGTCATACGGCCCCGGGCCCGTCCCAAGGCTCCTGACCTGGGAGACTGGAGCCGACGGCCGCTCGACCAGGAATGAGGAACAGCCCTCGTGCCCGAAACACGTCAGGATCCCGCCACGCGCGACGACGCGGCGCCCACCGCGGAGCGGTCCGGCCTGCGGGCCGACTGCGGGAACTGTTTCGGGTTGTGCTGCGTGGCGCTGCCGTTCTCCGCGTCGGCCGACTTCGCGTTCGACAAGCGCGCAGGTCAGCCGTGCACCAACCTCCGTGACGACTTCCGCTGCGGCATCCACACCCGGCTCAGGGAGAGCGGATTCTCCGGCTGCACGGTCTACGACTGCTTCGGTGCGGGCCAGAAGGTCTCCCAGGTGACCTTCGGCGGGCACAGCTGGCGCGAGGCTCCGGACACGGCACGTGAGATGCTCGACGTCTTCCCCTTGATGCGGCAACTCCACGAACTGCTCTGGTACCTGGCGGAGGCACTGACCCTGCCCGCCGCCCGCCCGCTCCATGCGGACATCCGCCGTCTGACCGACGAGACCGAAGCCCTGACCGGCCGTGATTCCGGCGCCCTGCTCGCCACCGATGTCCCCGCCCACCGCGCGCAGGTCGGCGAACTGCTGCTCCGTACCAGTGCACTCGTACGCGCCGAGGCGCCGGGCCGCAGGAAGAACCGCCGCGGGGCCGACCTCCTCGGCGCCCGGCTCAAGGGCGCCGACCTGCGTGGCGCCGACCTGCGCGGCGCGTGCCTCATCGCCGCCGACCTCACCGGCGCCGACCTCCGTCTGTCCGACCTCCTCGGCGCCGATCTGCGCGACGCGAACCTCGGTGGAGCCGATCTCACCGGCAGCATCTTCCTCACCCAGCCGCAGCTCCAGCAGGCGCGGGGCGATGCCCGGACGAAACTGCCCCGGGCACTGTCCCGCCCCGCGCACTGGTCGTCGTCGACGTAGCGTGGTAATGGGTGTCGCAGGGTCGTGCGGCGCCAGTGGCACAGGGCGACGCCGCTGCGGGCATGGGTCTGCGATACGGGGGTACCCGCGAGCCGAGTCCCCCAGCGTCCCGCATTTGCGTTCCGGCCACCCGCCGGACCGGCGCCGCGAAGTCGGAGGCGCAGCGAACCGGGGGCGCAGCGAACCGGGGAAAGGAGCGCTGACCACCATGAACATCGCCTTCCTGATGGCGCCGGAGGGCGTCGAACAGATCGAGCTCACCGAACCCTGGCGGGCCGTCGCCGCCGCGGACGACACACCCCTGCTGCTCTCCACGAGGCCCGGTCGGATCCAGGCCTTCCACCACCTCGACAAGGGCGACAGCTTCCCCGTAGACCTGGTCGTCCCGGGAGGCGCAGCGACGGACTACGGCGCTCTCGTACTGCCCGGAGGCGTCGCCAACCCGGACGCGCTGCGGATGGACGAGAAGGCCGTGGCGTTCGTGCGGGCGTTCTTCGAGGCGGGCAAGCCGGTCGCCGCGATCTGCCACGCACCCTGGATCCTCGTCGAAGCCGACGTGGTGCGCGGCAGGACGCTGACCTCCTGGCCCAGCCTGCGCACCGACATCCGCAACGCGGGCGGCAGCTGGGTCGACGAGCAGGTGAAGGTATGCCACGAGGGGCCGAACACGCTGATCACCAGCCGTAAGCCGGCCGATCTCAAGGCCTTCTGTGCGGCCTTCACCGCCGAGTTCGCCAAGCAGTCCACCGGGGCGGGCGCGGGACGCTGAGCCGGGGCATTGGGAGCGGAGTCATGCGACTCGCACATCTCGCACCCCTCTACGAGAGACCCGGCCCGTGGGCCAGCATCTGCGTCGCCACGACGCCCGGCGCCGCCGACGCGACGCCGGGCGGGCGGGAGCTCGCCATCCGGGACATCTGCCGGGAACTGGACCGCCAGGGCGCCGACGAGACCACCGGACGGGCCGTCCGCGAAGCGCTGACCGAATGGCCGGGCCCCGTGGGCGCGGCCGGCCGGGCCATCTACGCCGCGCATGGCGAGGTCGTCCTCGACCCGCCGCTCACGGTCGCGCCACCGGCACCCGAGATCCACTGGTCGGCCCTGCCTCGGGTCGCCCCGTTGCTGGACCTCGCCGTTCAAGAACCGGTCTGTCTCATCGCGTACATCAACCGCAAGGGGGCCGACCTCGAGATCCGGGGCCCGCTCGGCAGCCGCTCCGCGGGCCGGATGGAGGGCAAGGACTGGCCCCTGCAAGGCACCTCCACTGCGGACTGGTCCGAGCGCCATTTCCGGATGAGCATCGAGAACCCCTGGCAGGTACGGGAACAGGGTCCCTCCTCCCAGGACACCTGGGAGCACGGCGGCGGGGATGCCACCTCCAGGGACGGCATGACCTGGGACGAAGCGACCTGGGACGAGAACGCCCGCGATGTCGCCGCAGCCCTGGCCCTCTGCCAGGAAGAGGCCCGCGCGGATCTGATCATTCTCGTCGGCGGCGAGCGCGAACGCCGAACCGTCGTCGAGCGGCTGCCGCAGGCGCTGCGTCCGCTCACCGTCGGCACGGTGTACGGCGGACACGTCCGCGGCGCGGGCGCCCGACTGCTCGACACGGACGTCCAGCGCTCCCGCCAGGAACATCTGCGCCGCATCGAGGCCACTGATCTCGAGAGATTCCGGGCCCTCGGCACAGCCAGGGCCGAAGGAATCCCCGCCCTCGTCGAGGCTGCCCGCGAGCACCGCATCGCCGAGCTGCTCATCCGTCCCGAAGGACGCGACGCCCACCGCGGGGTGTGGGTCGGCACCGAACCCGACCAGATCGCGGTGCACCGCAGCGACGCGGGCCATCTCGGCACCCGCCATCCGGAGCCCGCCCGCGCCGACGACGCCCTGCTGAGGTCGGCGGCGGTGAACGGCGCCGATGTCCTGCGGGTCCATGCGGGCGGCAACAGACTGGCCGACGGGCGCGACATCCCCGCCGGGGGTCTCGGCGCGCTACTACGGCAACCGTGAGCGGCGACCACGATCGGTCCGTGGCCGCCGCACACCGTCGGCGACGCGCTGCCGCCTCCCGTACTGCTGAGTCCCGGCCGGACGAACAGTCGTGCCCACACGAATTGCGATTTCTTTCGAGCACCTTTTGCGACCGGAACAGTCACATCCCGCAAAAAGCGATCGCACCACCCGGCCCAAGGCCCTGATTGTCATACTGCTCAGGCCACGAAGAACAGTTGTACTGGAGCCGGCCTCTCGCTCAGCCCGCCGTCCTCGAGGCGGCTCCGATGGCTTTGACCTGGGGTTCCACCTGGCGGCCCACACCCGACGAGAGAAGTGATCGATGGCCCCCGAGCTCTCTGGCAGCACCGGCGCAGAATCTGCCGCTCTCGCGCTGAAAATACTGGTCGCCGGCGGTTTCGGAGTCGGCAAGACGACTCTCGTCGGAGCGGTCAGCGAAATCCGCCCTCTGCGGACCGAGGAGCAGCTCAGCGAAGCCGGCCAGACCGTCGACGACACCGGGGGAGTCGATCAGAAGACCACCACCACCGTGGCCATGGACTTCGGCCGCATCACCATCCGCTCAGGGCTGTCCCTGTATCTTTTCGGCACACCCGGACAGGACCGCTTCTGGTTTCTGTGGGACGAACTCTCCCAGGGCGCGCTCGGAGCCGTCGTCCTCGCCGACACCCGCCGCCTCGAGGACAGCTTCCCCGCCGTCGACTATTTCGAGCACCGCAGCATCCCCTTCGCCGTCGCCGTCAACTGCTTCCCAGGAGCACGCACCTACGGCGCACACGAAGTCTCACGCGCCCTCGACCTCGACCGCGGAACCCCCGTCGTGCTGTGCGACGCACGCGACCGCGACTCCGGCAAGGAAGTGCTGATCCGCCTCGTCGAGTACGCCGGGCGCATGCACACCGCCCGGCTGCTCAACTCGGTCGGCTGACCACTCTCCGGGTCAGTCGGCCACACCGGCCACGCCCTGCACCTGCTCGACGCTCACCCGCACCACGAGCTCACCCGGCACGCCGTTGCGCGCACCGAACTCCTCCGCACGCTCCTCACCCATGTACCGCGCGGCGATCCGGGTCGCCCAGTGACGCAACTCGCCCGGATCCTCGCTGAGTTCCGCGCTGCCACGGATCAACACGAACGAGTAGGGCGGCCGGTCCTCGTCCACGCAGAGCGCCACGCGTCCGTCCCGCGCCAGATTCCGCCCCTTGACGGTCTGCTTCCCGGTGTTCAGGACGACGTCGTCACCGTCCAGCACGAACCAGACCGGTGCGACATGGGGACTTCCGTCCGCGCGCACGGTCGACAGTTTCCCGGTGCGCGTCCCCTCCGAGACGAACGCCCGCCATTCCTCCTGCGTCATCTGCTTCGACATGTGCCCCATCCTGAACCCGGATGCGGACTACCGCACGGGGAAGCCATCTCTTCGCAGCACCCGCTGCTGTGCGCCCGGAACGAGTCCTTGCCCGGACGCGGACAGTGAGGAAGGCTTGCGCGCAGCACGGCGCGACGGGGAACACATGAACGGGGAGGAACAACACATGGCGTTGGACAAGGGACTCGACTGGCTCCTGGACGACCTGACCAAGCGGGTCGAGTACATACGGCACGCACTGGTGCTCTCCAACGACGGCTTGGTCACCGGGGCCAGCACGGGCCTGGCACGGGAGGACGCGGAGCATCTGGCGGCCGTCTCCTCCGGCCTGCACAGTCTCGCCAGGGGCTCGGGCCGCCACTTCCAGGCGGGCAAGGCCCGACAGACGATGGTCGAATTCGACGACGCGATGCTCTTCGTCACGGCGGCGGGCGACGGCAGCTGCCTGTGCGTCCTCAGCGCGGCGGAGGCCGATGTGGGTCAGGTCGCCTATGAGATGACCCTGATGGTGAACCGCGTGGGCGAGCACCTCGCCGTGGGCGCACGCCAGCCGGGCCGTGTGACGCTCTCCGACCTCTGAGGGTGCCCGCCGACTTCCCTCACGCCGCCTGACCTGCGGCGCGAGGCTCGGCTCCGGCCGGGCCGAGGCCGATACCGAGCCTCGGCCCGGCAGGGCCGTCATGTGCCGGAGCATGCCGGGTTGGCCATGGGCCGGGCCCGCGGATCGTCCCGGCGATCCGGGTTGTCCACAGGCCCGGCGAGAAGTCGTCCGGCCGGGCTACGGTCGTCACTGAGAGTATTCGTCACGTACGGGGGAGACCGACATGACCGACACGAACACCGGCATGCCCGAAACCGTGGCCTTCGGGCGGGCCGCGACGGCTCTGGAGCTGAAGCGCGGCGAGTTCGACCTCGCGGCGCAGCTCGGCCACATCCGCGTGGCACAGGGCAAACCGCCAGGAAGGGGCCGAGTGGCCCGGGCGGAGATCGAGCGGCTGCGCGCGGCCGACGGCTTTCCCGACGCGCTGCGCGAGCGGGTGCGCACCGTCGGCACGGCCGAGGCGGCCGCGCTCATCTCCACCACTCCCAGACGCTTCACCAGGCTGGCCCGCTCGGGCCACGTCACGCCCGTCAGGTTCTATCTGAACCGCTACCGCGCGGTTGTCTGGCTCTATCTCGTGCCGGAAGTGGAGGAGTTCGCGGCGCGGAACGCGGATCTGCTCGACGGGAAGTTCCCTCCGGCACTGCGGGCGAGACTCGACGAGGGTGAGGACTGGCGCGCCCGCAACTGGCGGGGCCGGCGCCTCGGCATTCTGCTGCGCCAGTGCGACGGCCCCTGGGAGCGTACGGCGGCGATCGCGTCGTTCCTGGACCCGGTCCAGGTGGCGGAGGTGGTCGACGACCCGTACGAGCGAGCGCATCTGGAGCGCCTGCGCCCCGAACCGCCCTACGGGCGCACGGAATCGCCGACGGTCCGCGAGGCCACGGTTCGCCTGCTGCTCGCGGAGGACCCGGACGAGATCCTGTGGCACCGGATGAGCCTGGCCCTCTCCCTGGACGAAGCCCGCGCCTCGGGCCCGGCACCTCGACCGGACGGTGAGCGGCTGCGGCTGCCGCGTCCCGGCGCACCGGCCATTGCGCCCCTCTGCCGAACCACCTCAGGGACACAGGCCGTCACCGACACCGGCGCAGGCCCAGGCACGGGGCCGGGCGCTTATACGGCCCTCGCCACGGCTCTCGGCGGCAACACAGCACCGGCCGTAGCAGCGCCCCGCCAGGGCAGTGAGTGGAGCCTCCCGGCGCGGCCGGGCCTGGACGGGGGTGGTAGGCACCGGGCGTCGACCAGGCGCCTGTCCAAGGGGCTGCTTGCGCGGCTGCGCCTACGCAAGCCGTCGCCTGCCGCCACCGGCTGACCCACTGCCGTCACCGGTGCCAACAGGATCTGCGGTGCTGCCCAACTGCAGTCCTGCCCTCCCGCCGTCCACCGCTGTTCCTGCGTGCCCGCGGCTCCCACCGGCCCGCGTGGCACGACGGCGCCCGAGGACCGGCCGTTCGGCACCGACGCCTGAGCCGCTCCGCTCCGCCCGGACCTCTGCTCTGCACCTCACCCTTGGGCAGGGGGCCGCACCCACCGCTTCCGCGCCGCCGCGTGCGTAGCGCGGCAAGGGCGGGCACGATGGCGGCATGTTGCTGGCCCGCCTCGCCGACGCGTCACGACAGGTTGCCGCCGAGCCGTCCCGTACGCGCAAGATCGCGGCCCTGGCGTCGCTGTTCGCGGATGCCCGTCCGCAGGAAGTCGCCCTGGTGATCTCCTACCTCGCCGGTCGGCTCCCGCAGGGGCGGCTGGGCGTCGGCTGGAGTGTCCTCAAGGACCGGCCCCGGCCCGCCGAGGAGCCGAGCCTGACCGTCGGTGGCGCCGACGCCGTGTTCACGGCTCTCGCCCAGGTCGCCGGAGCGGGCGCCCAGGCCGAACGGAAGAGCCTGGTCGGGGAGCTGATGGGCGCGGCGACCGAGCCCGAGCAGGAGTTCCTCCTGCGGCTGCTGACCGGTGAGGTGCGCCAGGGTGCCCTGGACGCCATCGCGCTGGAGGCCGTCGCCAAAGCGGCGGGCGCCCCGGCCGGCGACGTGCGGCGCGCCGTCATGCTCGAGGGCTCCCTGCCCCGCGTGGCCGGTGCCCTGCTCGCCGAGGGCCCTGGCGTCCTCGCCTCCTTCCGGCTGCACGTGGGCCGCCCCGTACAGCCGATGCTCGCCCACACCGCCGCGTCGGTCGCCGACGCCGTCGAGGCGCTCGGAGCCTGCTGCGTGGAGGAGAAGCTGGACGGCATCCGTATCCAGGTCCACCGCTTTGGCGATGACGTCCGCATCCACACCCGCTCCCTCGACGACATCACCGGACGACTGCCCGATGTCGTCGCCTCCGTAAGGGAACTGCAGGGCGACGAGTTCATCCTGGACGGCGAGGTGATTGCCCTCGGCCCGTCCGGCAGGCCCCTGCCCTTCCAGGACATCGCCTCCCGCGTGGGCTCGCGCACGGACGTGGCCGCCGCGACCGCCGCGGTGCCCCTGTCACCCGTCTACTTCGACATCCTCGCCGCCCACGGCACCGACCTGCTCGATCTCCCCGGCCGCGAGCGACATGCGGAGCTGGCCCGTCTGATCCCCGAACGCATGCGGGTCCGTCGCCTCGTCGTCGACGACCCCGGATCCCCGGAACAGCTCCGCACAGCCGAGGACTTCCTCGCCGTCACGCTCGAGCGCGGCCACGAGGGGGTCATGGTCAAGGCGCTGGACGCGCCCTACGTCGCCGGCCGCCGCGGCCGCTCCTGGCTCAAGGTGAAACCCGTCCACACCCTCGACCTGGTCGTGCTCGCCGCCGAGTGGGGCCATGGCCGCCGCACCGGGCTCCTCTCCAATCTCCATCTCGGCGCCAGGGCGGCCGACGGCACGTTCGTCATGCTCGGCAAGACCTTCAAAGGGCTCACGGACGCGATGCTGCGCTGGCAGACGGACCACCTGCGCGAACTGGCGGTCTCCGACGACGGCTTCGTCGTCCGTGTACGGCCCGAGCTCGTCGTCGAGATCGCGTACGACGGCCTGCAGCGCTCCACGCGCTATCCGGCGGGGCTGGCCCTGCGATTCGCGCGGGTCATCCGACACCGCCCCGACAAGAGCGCCGCGCAAGCGGACACGATCGAACACGTCCTGGCCTTCGCGGAAGGCGGGGGTGCGTCGTCCTGACGAGGAAGGCCCCGGCCGGTCGGGGGAGGTCGGCCGGGGCGGCTCAGGGGGGATGCGGGTACGTGCGACAGCGCAGCAGTCCGTGTTTTCGCATCCACGTCTAGGTGAACGATAAACCATCCGAAGGTGTGCCTCGAACGCGCCCCGCCGGGCTTCCTCGCGTCTCTTCTGCACATCTCGAATGATGAAATGCGTCTTCCGTGTAGCGATATCGCGCGTCACCCGAGGGGACGGAGTCAGAAGTCCGCCTGGACCGTCTCGTCGAGGCGCGCGACGGACTCCTGCCCGTACAGCTCGCGGTACGCCGTACGGATCTCCTCGATGCTGCGGTCACGGCCGGTGCTCCGGCTCGCCGGATAGAGCAGGATCAGCTCGTACGAACGCTGCCGCTCGATCGTCCCGGTGGCATCTCGCCACTGTCCTTGCCCGTCCTGAGGCGCGACTGCGGCGTGCCACGGCCGGACCGATCAGCCGTGGCATGCCGCGCGGTGGGGGGTGACGGCCGCGCCCCGCGTGGGGCGCGGCCGATCGGGTCAGCGCTGATGGTGGCGGCGGTCGTTGTCGCGGTCGCCGTTGCGGTCGTTGTCATAGCCACGGCCGCGATCGCGGTTGCGGTCGTTGTCATAGCCACGGTCGCCGTCGCGGTCGTTGTCATAGCCACGGTCGCCGTCGCGGTCGTTGTCATAGCCGCGGTCACGGTCGCGGTCGTGACCGCGACCCCAGGAGAGGGTGTCGACGACGCGGCCGCGGTCATCGCGCAGGGTGGCCCTGTCGCGCTTGTTCCACACCTGGTTGCGGCTGTCCTGGTAGACGTCGTGGCGGTTGTCGCGGCCGAAGCCGGTGTGGACCCTGACGCTGGAACGGCCGTCCAGATGGAACCGCTTGAAGCGGTAGCGGTTGCCGTCGTTGTCGGTGAGCGTCCAGCCCTGCAGGTTCACCGTGCGCCGGCCGTTGTTCTTCACCTCGACCCACTCCGCGTTGAGGTTGCGGCGGGAGTGGTAGCCGCGTCCGTTGTTGTCGTAGCGGACTTCGCCGATGGCGACGGAGGAACGCTGCCCGTGATGGCGGTTGTTGCCGTCGTGCGCCGTGGCCGGCACGGCGAAGGCCCCGACGACGGCGCCGGACGCCAGGGCGCTCGCGATGAGGCGGCGGACATTACGGGAAACAGGCATGAGCATGCCCCTTCACGCAAAGGCACAAGGGCCCGGTCAGGGCCACAGGTGCAGATCGGGTTCCCGGCGGGTGCCGAGTGCCGCCACCTTGCCGCGCCGATGCCGATATACGCGGGGGAAACGATTCGCGTTACTAAACACGGACATGTCCGTAACGCTCCCCTGTAGTGGGCACGCATCGCCGATACATCCGCGCCGGGTGCCGCTGCCCTATGCATCGACCCCTTCAAAGATCAACGACAAGCGGTTGCCACCCAGCCGCGCCACCCCGGGCGGCACCCGTCCCGCGTCCTCCGGACGGCCCAAAGGCGTCGGTAACAGAGGTCGAAGCTGCGCCTCGTACAAAGGCCCGGGGCGCCGCTCGGAATTTCGATCTCGGGGGCGACGCGGAACGTTCAGGAGGCGGCCCGACGGCCCATCAGCGCACCGCCGATGATCCTGGCCGGTGGGCACAATGTCTGGCCATGGGCCGCGAAGAGAGCGTCCCGCGACGAGAATCGTCCGAGATCCTCCCGCACCACCGCCGAGAGGTCGAACGACGAGCAGCTGTCCGAGTCGCAGGTGGAGCCGTCCCAGTCCACGGCCGTCGACGAAAGGGCCTCGAAGAGCGTCTGAGGCCCGCTGTTGGTGAAACCTCGCGGGTTTGCCGCGCCGAGCGTGCCGAGGGGCGCGTACAGCTCGGACACGCTCACCCACTCCGGTCCGGTCCGGAACTCCGGCCATGCGAGTACGACGGTGTCGGGCACCAGGCGCCGCAGCCGCGGGAACCGCGGGTACCAGAACGAGCCGTCCACCAGAAGACCACGCACCCGGGTCGGCACCCCCGCAGCGCGTGCGACTGCTTCGAGGACCGCCAGACGCTGGCTGCACGACCCACGACCCCGCGCCAGAGTCCGCGAGGCGGACCGGGCGTCGTCGAGCGCGTAGACCGGCCGGACTCGCTCACTGATGAGACGGTGCGCGGCCTGCAGGAGGAGCCGCTCGTCGGCCTCCTCGGCCTCGGCGGGGGCGGCGGAGCGGGCGTCCGCGAGCAGGCGCTGCACCCCCGCGGTGCGCCAGTCGAGGATCCGGGTCGGATCGACGGATCCCGGAACCCCTTGCGTGGAGTGGGGCATGGGGCGCCTGTGTCGCCACCACGGAGTCAGCGCAGCGCTCGTCATCACCGGATGCTACGAGGTGCCGCCACCGCCGTCGGCACCGGCCGCCCATGCCTGCAAGGCCGGGAGCTCGTCATGTGCCGTTGCGGATGGCCGAGATCAGGCGCGCACAGCGTGCGCTCATGTCGTGCGCCGACTGGTCGGGATGGGAGACCCACCAGGCCACGAGGGCGCTGACCGTGCCCGTCCAGACATGCTTGAGGGCGTCCGCGTCGAGGGGGTCCTCGTTGCCGTGGTCGTGCAGCAGCGCGGCGGTGCCGGAGGCCGCGAGTTCGTCGATCGCCTCGCGGTGGCGCTGGGCCGCCAGGCGCAGTTCGGAGCCGGGCGGCAGCGTCCTGTCGTACAGGACGAACCAGGCGTGCCGTCGGCCCTCCAGGGCTTCGAAAACCGCGGTGAGGACCGCCTGGGGGAGGCGGTCGTCGGCAGGTCCGCGGGCCATGGCGGAGTCGATCGCCTCGATGAGGCGGGTGGCGATGTGTTCGAGGCAGGTCAGGTAGAGCCTGTCCTTGGAGCCGAAGTAGGTGTAGAGCATCGGCTTGGTCACCCCTACCCGCCGGGCGATCGAGGCCATCGACGCGGCGGCGTGGCCGTGCCGGCCGAACTCCTCCATGGCGGCGGCAACGATCTGCTCCTCGCGCCGGGCGCGCGGAACGCCCTTGGTCCCGGCGCCGCGGCCCGCGCCCGTGCGGCCCTGGTCCGGTGTTGCGGGACGGGGCGGAGGCGGTGCGTCGTCCGAGGCTCTTGCGGTGGTCATGGCAAGGACTATACGTTGCGGTAATTTACCAAGCGGTAAATTACCGAGAGGTCAGATCACGTGGTCGACAGCATTCAGCCCTCGCCTCCGCCCGCTCCGTCCTCGAACGCGTCTCAACAGCGCCGCTCCTGGTGGGGCTGGGGCACCGAGGACAAGGCACTGCCCGACGCCGAATGCACCGCCCTCGGCGCGCTGCTCCCGGGCTCTGCGGCCACTCCGCTGTCCGTGCCCCGAATCGCCTCCCTCACCCTGCCCGAGGTGCGCGTCACGCCGCCCTCGGCGCTCGCCCACCTCATGTCGGCCGCTCCGCGGGACCGTGCCGCCCACACCTACGGCAAGGCGTACCGCGACGTCGCCCGGGCACTGCACGGAGACCTCGCCGCAGCACCCGACCAGGTCGCCTTTCCCGTGACCGAGCAGGACGTCGTCGATGTCCTCGACTGGGCGGCGGGCGCGGACGTCGCCGTCGTACCGTACGGCGCGGGCAGTTCGGTCGTCGGCGGGGTCGAGTACCGCAACACGGACCGGGACGCGGACCGGCACACGGACCGGTACAGGGGCGTCGTGTCGCTCGACCTTTCGGGCCTCGAGCGTGTGCTGGAGATCGACCGCGTCAGCCGTGCGGCCCGGATCCAGGCCGGCGCCCTGGGCCCCGCGCTGGAAGGGCAGTTGCGGCCGCACGGTCTCACCCTGCGTCATTTCCCGCAGAGTTTCGAGTTCTCCACTCTCGGCGGGTGGCTGGCCACCCGTGCAGGCGGGCACTACGCCACGCTCCACACCCACATCGACGACCTGGTGGAGTCGCTGCGTGTGGTGACCCCGTCCGGTGTCAACGAGTCCTTGCGGCTGCCCGGTTCGGGGGCCGGGCCGTCGCCCGACCGACTGTTCCTGGGATCGGAGGGCACCCTCGGCGTGATCACCGAGGCATGGATGCGTCTGCAGGACCGCCCGCGCCACAAGGCGTCGGCCTCGGTGCTGTTCGGCGACTTCACGGCAGCAACCGACGCGGTGCGCGCCATCGCGCAATCGGGCCTGTACCCGGCCAACTGCCGCCTCCTCGACCCCGGCGAGGCCGCACTGGCCGGCGTCGCCCGCGAGGGGCAGAGCCTGCTCGTGCTCGGCGTGGAGTCGGCCCACGGTCCCGTCGACGACCGTCTCGCCGAACTCGTCACCCTGGCCCGGGACCACGGCGGCTCCCTCGCACCGGCGACGCGGGGCGCCGACGACACCGACGCGGCCGGCACCTGGCGCTCGGCGTTCCTGCGCATGCCGTACCTCCGCGATGCGCTCGCCCGGATGAGCGTGATCACCGAGACGTTCGAGACGGCCTGCACCTGGGACCGCGTACCACAGCTGTACGAGGCCGTGCGGCGGGAGCTGGGGGCCGTCGCGCACAAGGTGACCGGCGCCGACGCAATGATCAACTGCCGCTTCACCCACGTCTACCCGGACGGGCCCGCGCCGTACTTCACCGTCATCGCCCCTGGCCGCCGCGGCGAGGAAGTGGCCATGTGGGACGAGATCAAGTCCGCCGCGATGCAGATCCTCGGCGACCACGGCGCGACCGTCACGCACCACCACGCCGTCGGCCGCGACCACCGGCCCGGATACGACCGCCAGCGCCCGGAACCGTTCGCCCTCGCCCTGCGTGCGGCGAAGCACGCGCTCGACCCCGCGGGAATCCTCAACCCCGGGGTGCTGTTCGACCCCGGCTCGCGTTGACCTGGACCGTACGCCGAAGTGCCGAGTCCCGGGGGCCGTGTCGCGTACGACGGCTTCCCGGGGCGGGTCACCGCACGTGCTTCTCCATCAGGTCGGCCATCGCCCCGCCGCCGGTGTCGGTGCCCCCGTACGGCCTGAGGAAGGCGAACGGAGATGTGTCCTGCCGGCACGTGGCTCCGACAGGAGGAAGCACGCCGTCGATGAAGTAGCGGATCTCGTGGGCGTTGACGCAGCTGCTCGTGTTCACCTGATTTCTCCCAGGAGGCCCCAGTCTTCAGGCCGGGGAGGTATGGGTCCTTGGAGCGGAGCCGCGGAGCGGCGGAGGTCTCTGCGCATGGGTCGTGGCCTGTGCTTTCGGCTGTTGTCGGTGGTGGGGGTTAGGTTGATGGGGTGAAGGTCGTGGTGCAGGTGAAGCTGTTGCCGTCGCCGGAGGTGGCGGCGGCTTTGGCGGCGACCCTGGCCGTGTGCAACCGGGCTGCTGATGCCGCATCGGCGGTGGCGTACGAGACGGGCACCGCCTCTCGCAACGAGCTGCAGAGGCTCGTCTATGCGCGCCTGAAGGCGGAGTTCGGGCTGGCTGCCCAGCCGGCCGTGCGGGTGGTTAAGAAGGTCGTGGACGCCTACGCCACGTTGCGCGCCAACATCCGGGCGGGAAACCTCGGCCCAAACGGGTCGAGGCGGCGCAGGCGTGCGGAGTCGAAGCCGGTCGTCTTTCGGCCTGATGCGGCCCAGCCGTATGACGACCGGATCCTGTCCTGGCAATACGACGCGCGGACGGTGAGCGTCTGGACGGTGGCCGGGCGGATGAAGGGCGTCCGGTACACCGGGCATCCCGGCCAGTTGGCGATGCTCGAGAAATACCGGCGGGGCGAGTCGGATCTCGTGCACCGGGACGGTATGTGGTTCCTGGTTGCCACCTGTGACATCCCGGAAGCGCCGCTCAATACTGATCCGGTGGACTGGGTCGGTGTGGACCGGGGGATTACCAACCTCGCCACCACGTCGGACGGGACCAACTTCCAGGGCCGTCGTCTTGGCCGGTACCGGCGCTGGCACGCCCGCAAGCGAGCCGAACTGCAGGCGAAGCGGACCCGGTCCGCTGCCAGGCGGGCCAAACGCCGGGCGAAGAAGGAAGCCCGGCACGCTACTCATGTCAATCACAGGATCAGCAAGGAGATCGTGGCCGTCGCTGGGGGTACCTCCCAGGCGAAGCGCTGGGGGAGCACCGGACGCGGAATCGCCCTCGAAGAACTGGGTGGCATCCGTGACCGGGTACGGCCTTTCCGCGACCAGCGGGCCGCGCTCTCCTCCTGGCCGTTCCACCAGCTCGAAGAACACATCCGGTACAAGGCCCGGCGGGCCGGGGTGCCGGTGATCTGGGTGGACGCCCACTACACCTCGCAGATGTGCCCCCGATGCGGGCACACGGCAAGGCACAACCGTCCCACCCGGGACACCTTCTGCTGTCGTCGGTGCGGGCTCGCTGGCCCGGCCGACCATGTCGCCGGGGTCAACGTGCGCAACCGCGCACGCTCGGCGTGGGTTCTCGTCAACGGACCCGTACCACAAAAGGCCTGAACCTCCCTTTTTGCTGGTAGATGCGACCCGTGACCGCCCTGTCGTAGGGGGCAGTCGGGAGCGCGACAAGGCGTAGACGACTGAGTCAACACGCTCGGTCGTTTTACGGCCGAGAAGTTGACCAGTGCGGTGTGTCCGTAGCCGTTGAGGGTGAGCAGGCGGGCGTTGGCGAGCCGGCGGGTCATGGCCAGAGCCCCCTGGTACGGGGTGGCCGGGTCATGGGTCGTGTTGATGACGAGGAGGGGGTGCGCGGCGGGGCGGTTCCACGGGCCGGTGTAGGGGGCGGCGGCGGTCGCCGGCCACGTGGCGCACACCTCGCTCGCCCATGCCGCGAGCCGTCCGATGTCCCCCGCCCGGGCGTAGCTGAACTCTTCCAGGCCCGGGTAGCGCCGCGGGTTGCGCGGGTTGGGGCTCTCGGAGCACCGCACCGCTTCGATCTGTTCGAAACCCGGATACGAGGCCGGGCCCGCAGGGGCCGGGGGTTCCTGCGGCGTGCGGTGCTGCCACAGGTCCTGCAGCGTGGTCGCCATGGTCGTCCAGTCCGAATGGATGCGGTCGAGGTGTTTCGTGCAGGGTGGCGACGGTCCTGGCGTAGGTCCAGGCGCCCTGCGACCGCCGCTGGAAGCGCTGCATGAGCTGGTCGAACCTGCGCCGCGTCGCGTCCGGGGTCCCGGTCGAGAAGGCGCAGCGGTCGGCGGTGGTGTTCCCGCAGAGGGTGAGGAACTGCCTCAGCGTCGCCGACGCCTCCAGGTCGACACCGCCTCGGAGGAACGTGCCCAGGCGGGGCTCGCTCCTCGAGCCGTCGTTCACCCAGCTCGCAGGGTCGACGTTGCTGTCCAGCACCATGGCCCGGACCCGGTCCGGGAAGAGGTTGGCGTAGACGGCGCCCAGGAACGTCCCGTAGGAGACCCCGAGATAGCTGAGCTGCCGGTCGCCGACGGCCTCCCGGAGCCGGTCCAGGTCGCGTGCAGTGTCGGCGGTGGAGACGTGCCGCAGCAACTCCGGATCACGCGCCTCGCAGCGTTTGCCGAGGGCGGCATGCGCTTTGATCCAGATTTCCCTCTCCTGTTCCCCGACCGGGAATCCGACGGGGATGCGCCCTTGCCAGGCCAGGGCGTCCTCCGCACTGTCGAAACAGCGCACGGCGGTGCTCTCGCCCACACCGCGCGGATCCCAGCTGGCGATGTCGAAGCGCTGTCGCAGTGCCGGGGGGAACAGCTCGTACCACACCGGCAGTGCCGTGGTTCCCGCTCCGCCGGGCCCCCCGGGGTTGAAGAACAGCGTGCCGATACGCCGCCCGGGACCGGTCGCCTTCCGCGATCCAGCGGCGCCTCGGCGGTTGCGCACTGGAAGCCGGCGGCGTTGCGACAGGGGCTCCACTCCAACGCGCCGGCAGTGCCTGGTGGGGTTGGTCCGCCGCCGCCCGGCGCGCGGCCCGGTCCGGTGAATGCCGTGCAGATCAGCGCCACCGAAGTGGTCACCGCACAACGCCAAGGGCGCGCTATGGAACCTGGTATGTGCACGTTCGTCCCTCCACCGGCACCCCATGGGCGTCCGTCTGTCATCACGGGCATCCGTCCCGATCCGAACGCGGCCCGACCGCGCGAGCAACCGGCGGTCGGCCGAATGGCGGGCAGGGGCGCGCCCCGACGGGAATTCGGAGAGAATGGACGAATCTGACGAAATTGTTCGACGCGAGGTTCTGTTGCGGAGGCGCCGTGGATACCTGGGCGACGTGGACCACCCAGGGGATCATTGCCGGTTCGGGCGGTGTGATGACCACCGAGGGAGGTCCGATCATGGGTGACCTGACGGTGCACACGGCCTGGGTCGACGGCCTGGCCCAGGTGACCGTGCAGCACACTGGTGCGACGGAGTGGTACGCGATGCAGGGCGGTCCCGTGCCCGCGGCCGACGAGGCCACGGGCCGGGCCGTGCATCAGGCGGCCGTGGAGGCGGTCAAGGCGGGAGGCGGCGCCATCCTCACATTCCCCTGACGGGGCGCCTCGTCCGGGGCAGGCGACCCAGGCACCCGTCGCGTCCCCGGCTCAGGCGGTGAACCCCAGCACCAGGGCGTCGACGACCGGCGCCGCGTACAGCAGCGGGAACGGGATGTGCGCCTACCAGCGTGCCCGGATGACCGTGACGACGGCACCGGTGAAGTGCAGCATCGGGCCGATTCCTGCGGTGACACCGATGACCGTTACGAACAGTCCGGCCGGGAGGCCCGTGGCCCCGGCGGCCTTGGAAGTTCCGAGCCAGGGCCACCACGAGCGGGGGATGCCGTGGTCGGCCACGGGCTGCACGAGCCACGAGGCGCGGAGGAAGGCGGAGCCGGCCGAGAATCCGGCGATGGCGCCGGCCAGGAGGGTGACGACGACGTAGGCGGTGGACATCGGTGAGACTCCCACCGGGCGGTCGGTGGGGCGGGGTGCTCCGGCCGGGTGATGTGGGTTCGTCACTGCCACACCCCGCCGCGACGCAGGAGGGTGACAGGGAGGCGGCATGAATCCGGGGCAGGCGCACGATCGCGGCGAGCGGGGACTGGCCCGGCGGCCCCCTGTCGGCGCCGCACGGAATGGTCAAGTCCCCTCTGTGTCGCCTACCACATGGCGTTCGGAATGCTCGGCGACTGGGGCGGCGAACGTCCCCTCCACGGGCTGTGGCTGTGGTCCCGGCTATCGGCCGCGGACGATGCGCGAGGTGCGTGAGCGCATCGCCCATGCCCGTCGCAGTGGTGAGCCGATCGCCAGTGCGCTCGTACGGCCGCACTTGTCCTGACCGTCGAGAAGACCCTCGCGCACCGTCTGAACCCGGTCGTCCCAGGACGTGCGCACCACCTTCACGGTCGGCTTGCAATGTCCTGCGACAAAGGCGCGCACGGCACCGGTCACGGTGATCCCGCATGAATCCGACCGTGAACGTCGACCTCCCGTGCGCGGCCTGCCGTGCGCGGCGGGACAACGCCGCGCCGGCCGGCAGAGGCCGGGGCCCGGGCTGATCGGGCGGGGCCCCAGAACCGCAGTCCCGGGAAGCCAGGCCACGTACGTCGCGTACGCACGACTGCTCCCCGGGACCTACGACCGAACGTGCGCCTAGAAGGTGAGGTTCCAGGCGTCGATCTTGCCGGTGTCCTGGGACGCCAGGTCACGGACGCGCAGCTTCCAGACGCCGGCCGCCACCTCCGACGAGGCGTTCACCGTGTACGTCTTGGCGACGTTGTCGGTGCCGTCGTTGTTCGGGAAGTCCTCGAGCGTGTAGACGGTGCCGTCCGGGGCGACGAGAGAGAGCACCAGGTCGCCGCGGTAGGTGTGCTTGATGTCCACACCGACCTTGAGGGTGGCCGGGGCATTGCCGCCGACACCCGTCACGGTGATCGGCGACTCCACCGTGGTGTTGTCGGTGACGGCGACATCGGCGGTGTTCTCGAAGTACGCGGCCGGCGGCTGGGTGCCGCCGACGGCCTTCAGCGCGTCGACCTGGCCCTCACCGAAGAAGGCGTTCTTGGCGGTCGTGCCGGTGCAGCGGCTGTCGGAGGGGCAAGCGGTGTCGGTGGCCTGGGTGGCCAGCTGGGCACGCAGGTCTGCCGGCGTGGAGCCGGGGCTGGTGCTCGCCAGCAGCGCCGCGACGCCGGCGACGTGCGGGGAAGCCATCGACGTGCCGTTCATGTTGCCGTACTTGCCACCCGGCAGTGTCGAGTACACCCCGAAAGCGCCGTCGCCACCCGGGGCCGCGATGTCGATGATGTCCCGGCCGAGGTTGGAGTACGACGCCTTGACGTTGCCGTTGCCCATGGCCGCGACGGTCACCACGCCGGGCAGTTCGGTCGGGATGTCGATGCAGGCGTTGGTGATGGTGCGGCTGACCGGTGTCGAGTCGTTCGGGCTCGATGTGTCGGTCCGCTTGTTCGCCAGGTCGTAGTTAGAGTTGCCCGCGGCCGCCACCTGCAGGGAGCCCTTGCCCTCCGCGTACTCCTGGGCGCGCCTGACTCCCTCGATGATGGCCGCCTGGTCCACGTTGTCCGGGCAGTTGAACATCCACGGGTCGGTGTAATAGCTGTTGTTGGTGACCTTGAAGCCGTGGTCACCGGCCCACATGAATCCGCAGACGGTGTTCTCGGCGAAGAACATGCTGGTGCCCGGCTCGGCGATCCGGACGGAGGAGATCTTCACGCCCGGGGCGACGCCGATGACACCCTTGCCGTTCTTGGCCGCCGCGATCGTGCCCGCCACATGCGTGCCGTGCTCGCCGACGTCGCGCCATGCGCCGGCCCGGGTGTCGGCCTTGCCGTAGGCGCAGGAGACGGAGTCGGCCGCGTTGAAGTTGGGCGCGATGTCCTGGTGGAGGTCGTCGACGCCGGTGTCCAGGACACCGACTTTCACCGTGGCCGAACCGGTGGTGACGGCCCACGCCTTGTCGGCCTTGATCTGGGTCATGTCCCAGCGGTTGGACTCGGTGAGGGTGGTCGGGCTCTGCGGGGGAGTGGCGGGCAGCGCCGGGCTGTACGCATCGGCCGGGACGTCCGACGTCCGGGTGGCGCCGACCTGCTGGACGCCGCCGATGCCGCGCATGGCGGCGGCGAAGGACGCGGACGTCGAGTGGGCCACGATCACGCCGATCGCGTCGTAGGACGCGAACACCGTGCCGCCGTTGCCCGCGACCGCGCTCCGCACGGCAGAGGTGTCGCCCGGGGCGGTGATGACGAGATAGGCGCGGGTGCCGGCGGCCCAGGAGCTCGCGGTACCTGCAGAAGCCGCGTCCGCGGAAACCGCGGAAACCGCGGACGTCGTGGGCGCTGCCGGGGCGGGGTGGGCCGCACCCGCGGGGGTCACGAACGTCACGGCCGCACCCAGAGCGGCCGCGGCCACGACCGAGCGTCTCAGCCGGCCGGATATGAGGGGGGTTGTCAAAGCATCCTCCGAGAGCCCGGTGGCGCTGGTGACGCCGATCGGGCCGTGTGTCGAATGGGTCGACGCAAGATCTCAGACCACGACCCGGGATGGGAAGGGTGTCCGATCAGACAAGTGGCCTTCCCCGGCAAGTGGTTGGTGGTGATTCCGCTACGCGGGCCGTCCATCGCGCTCGGCTGCCGGAACGTCCGGCGGTGGCGTGATCGAGGTGACGGCGGACCATGGGGCGGAGGACGGCGAAGCGCTGGTCGGCGGTTTGGTGAACGCGGGCGTGGTCCTCCGCCGGGGCGCGCTGGTCGACCGGCCGGCGCCGCGCAACGCGCGCCCGTTCACGCCTCTGTCATCGCGCTCAGGCGGCACGGTTCGGAGGCGGCTCCGGCCCCGGTCGGAGCTCGCCGCCGACGGCCGCGAGCAGTTGACCTGCATCCCCGGCCGATGTGGCCCTGCCACCGTTTCCGCGGTGGGCGCTGACGGCAACTGCCCTGACGTCGGTGGGGAGTCTGCTACGACATCCGCATGACGCCGGCATGGCCGTATCGGTCGACGCCTCCGTCGACTGTCCCCGGGACCTGGCCGACCCGGAGGGAGGCACGATGCTGTGCCACAACGACGTGTGCCCGGAGAACACTGTCTTCCGGAACGGCCGTGCCGCCGCTGATCGACTTTGACTTGGCGGCTCCAGGGCGCCCGCTCTGGGATGTGGCGATGGGCGCCCGTCAGAGGGTTCCGATGCGGGACCCCGCCTTCGCCGCCGTCTCGTCCCCGAACGGGCCGGAGATGACGGTTCGGCTGCGGCTCCTCGCCGACGGCTACGGCCTCTCTTCGCGGCAGTGGGCCGAACTTCCGGTCGGCATCGAACTGGCCACCGAGTCATGCCGGGCCTTCGTCGTCGATCGCGTGGCCTCCGGCGATCCCGTGCACGTGCGAGCGAGGAACGAGTGGGGTGGCTGGGAGCGTTGGGACCGCCTGCAGGCCTGGCCGGTGGCCCATCGTGAGGTGTTCGCTCAAGCACTTCTGAGCTGAGCGGGCAAGGCAGCCGGCGGAACCCGTCGACGTCGGCGCTCAGAGCGACCGCATGCGTTCAGCGGCCTTCCACCCGTGCCGCAGCGCGTTTCTGCCGCATCCGCGCCAGTGCGACGGTGAGACACGCGCACGGCGGCCACCGCTGGTGATCAACGCGTTCACCGGCGTCAGCGGATCCGCGGCCATCGCCTTGGCCAGCAGAACGCCGACGACCAGCGGGAGCAGGGCGGCGGCCAGGGCAGTGCCGGTGGTGGTGACGTGCTGGACGCGGGGGTGCCGCGGAACGTGGAGGGCCATGGCTCCGATTGGATCAGTGGTGCCATGGGCGGGGGATCGGGCGATGTACTCAGATTGCCCGTTCCGAGGTACTCAGAGGGCCGGGCCGCCCCTCTGCGGGGAGGCATGGTCATCCATACAGGCAGCTCGCGCCTCGAGGCATGGGTGGAGTCACGTCGACGTACACGAGACGCGCGTCGCCGTCGCGCGTGACGAGGTGGTGGCGTTCCGGTAGATCTCGCCTCCGGTGTCCTGGTCGCCCTGCCGCAAGCGCAGCACCGTCACTGCCGGGTCGATGGCTCGGGGTATTGCGGCCCGGTCGGCGGCGCGGCTGCGGTAGGAGGCGGTACAGGAACGGCTCGCGCAGGAGTTCGTGAGCGTGCCGGAGCCGAGGCTGATGGTGCCGGCACCGATGTCCTCGTGGCCCTTGGCGACGGACTGGATGATGCCGTCGACGGCACGGTAGGTGCCGTTCTGGCGGCCGCGACGGAGAGGCTGACGCGAGACCGTGCGATCAGTAGCCCATCGTGCCGGTCTCGGCGGCTTCGCAGGTCACATCGGAAATGCCGCGCCCGAGAAGGAATTGCTGCTCTCGTTGCCGGCCGCGTCGGGCCGGCGGTGGGGTGTGCGGCGGGCAGGGAGGGGGCGGTCGGGCTCGATGCCGCGGCGGACGAGGGTACGCAGGCTGCCGTCGGCGCCGGGGCTGCGGCGAGCGAGGGGAGGGGGAGTGTGCTGCGGAGCCCGTCGCCGGTGCGGGCATGGAACTTCGGTGCGGGGGAGGCATGCGGCCCGGTCCCGGTCCCGGTCGGCGGCACACCGGCAGATTCGGGGGAACCCGGGGCGCGGGGTGCCCTGACGGAAGGGCTCCGATCATCGCGCCGCAAGGGGTTGCTACCCATCAGTGGACCGATTGTGCCGGGCCGGCCGGCGGTGAGATCACTGCCGGCCCTGGCTGAGCTGCTCTGCTTCCCCACGGGGCCACGCCCCGAAGGTCGTTCGTGCGGGTCGTTCACCGCCGAAGCACCGCCTCTGGCGCTTCGGCGACAACGCGTCCGTCCCGCCGGCGGGTAGGAGGTTCTCCTGCCCTGAGAACGTGCTCAGTAGGCGGAGTTGACGTTGTCGATGGAGCCGTAACGGTCGGCGGCGTAGTTGGCGGCCGCGGTGATGTTGGCGACCGGGTCGGTCAGGTCGTGCGGGGTGCCGGCGACGTGGTAGGCGTCGAAGGTCGGCTGGATGACCTGGAGCAGGCCCTTGGACGGCGTGCCATTCTGCGCGTTGATGTCCCAGTTGTTCTGGGCGTTCGGGTTACCGCTGGACTCGCGCATGATGTTGCGGTGCAGGCCCTCGTAGCTGCCGGGGATGCCCTTGGCCTTCATGATGTCGAGCGCCTCCTTGATCCAGCCGTCCAGGTTGTCGGCGTAGACCTTCTTGCCCTTCTTCGCCGCGGCGGAGTCGGCCGCAGAAACCTTCGCCGTCGAGGCGCTCGCCGAAGCCGGCTCGGCGGCGTGGGCGGGCGAGGACGTCATCGTGAGAGCGGCTGCCGCGGCGCATGCGGTGGCGATGCCGGCGACAGAGATCTTGCGGAGTCGGGCGATGCGGTGGCCGAAGGTCTGCGCATGAACAGTCATGGGAAGAAGCTCTCCTGGGGGGACGTTGGGGGGAGTGCCGACCAGGTTTCGGTGCGGCGGGTGCGGAGAGGACTCCGCGTCGTGGCCGGAGCGAAGGAATCGGGCGGGGGGCCGCCCGGTCCGCCACGTGGCTCCCCGGAACGTCAGCCATGGTTAGGGGCGCCGGGCCTGCGGCGCAAAGGTGTGACGTACTACCCGACTACAGAGGAATGCCGGAAATCATCTGATACGGCCTGGCGCGGCAGGGAGGCGAGGGGGCGGCATCTACTACCGCCCCTAGGACGTGATGCGGCTCCTATGCGTGGGATCACACCGGGAGGGTGCTTCCCGCACGGATTGTTCTGGCGCGGCTCCGCTGCGAAGCGGGCGGGCGCCCGCGATCAGGAGTCAGTGCCAGGTGCCGTCCTTGGGTTGCGGCGGAACCGGTCGAAGGCGGTCGGCCGGGGTCCGGGCTCCTGGCCCAGGAGGTTTCGTACGGATCATCAGCCGCGGTCACTGGGGCGTGTCAGTGCTGCGGTCCAGGGTCACGGCATGACCGACAGAGGCCTTGCCGCGTTGGATGCCGCATGGGACCGTTTCGCGTCCTGGCTCCCCGTGCGCTCTCCCGTTGACCACGCGGCCCTGCGGTCGCCCGCCACCCCGAGGAGATCGCGGCTCTCGAAGCGCGACTCGAGTTCCCGCTCCACCCGCAGCTGAGGGGCCTTCTGGAGAGGCGCAACGGTGTCATCGAGCGTGCGGGTCCGGACAATTTCCACGCCGGGACCTTCCTTCCCGCTGGGACACCGGCTCAACGTGGACCACCTACTGATCCACGGGGCAGGCCTCAGTCCCTCGTGGAGGCGCCGGCAGTCCAGCGCTGGTCGCTGTCCCCCTCCGCCGGGGCGAAGCCGAGGGAGCCGCCCTCGGAGTCTCCCAGAGGTTCCAGAGCGTGGTCCGGCGCGATGTGCGGGCGTATGGCCCCCGAGCTGTCGACGGTGAAGCGCAGATTCAGGCCGTTCTTGCCGTTGACGGAGGCGCAGGACCAGATGCCTGCGCCGCGGCCGGTGTCACCGCGCGAGTCCAGGCAGTAGTCGGAATCCGCGTTGCTGCGCAGAAGCCCGAGGGAGTCGAGACTCCACAGCTGGGTCCGGGCGCCACTGCAACGGGCGGTGATGACGTCGGTACGGTTCTCCATCACGCCGTCCGCGATGTCCAGGCACAGACCGGACGCCGCATTGACGACCTGGACATAGCCGCCGCCCGGGACGATCGGCGCTGGCCGGGGCGGCACGTGCTTCGAGGGAGAGGGTGGGCGTGAGGCAGTGGGGGCGGAGGCCGATGCGGTGGGGCTCCCCGAGGGGGAAGGCTGCTTCGACGGCTGCTGAGCGGGGCTCGTCGACGGGGTGGGTACGGGAAGGGCGGTGGGCCAGGCCGCTTGGACCGGTGGCTGGTCCGCACGGTCCTCGGCCGGGCGGGAGTCCTCGGAGGCAGTCGCCAGCAAAGTGCCGGCGACGACGGTGACCACGACACCCACAGCCACGAGTGCGACGGGCAGTGGCAGCCGCCGCGGACCCCTCGATGCGGCGGCGGCGGTGAACCCCGGCACACCGGCCGTCCGCTTCGGCCCGTCGGGGCCATCGGAGCCGTCGGACCCGTCGAGCCCAGCGGACCGGTCGGGCTGGGACGACTCCGGGTCGAGCGGAACGTACACGGGGCCGTGGGCCGCGTACGCCGCTCCGCCCCATCCGAGCAGGCCTTCGGCAAGGACGGCCCGGGGATCGTCCGCCATCCGCGCCAGTTCCGCGACCAGCCGCGTGCACCTGGCGCATTCCGCCAGGTGGAGCGCCAGGTCCTCGCTGTGCCGCCGGTCCCCTGGTCGCGTTGCCGCCTCGATGATGCGGCGGAACCCTAGGCACCTCTTGTCCTCGCCGTGCTCCAGGTAGGCCTGGATGTAGGCCCGGCGCATGGCGTCCTGCGCCTTGGGCCGCAGCTCGGGAACGAGGTGGGGCCGGACGCCGACGAAGGTGGCGACGGTGCCGTCCGGCTCCTCGTCCACCACCGCGTACCAGAGGACGCTCCGCGTCAGCTCCGGCAGCCGGTGGAAACCGGTGAGCATGGCGGACGAGGTACCGGGCCGCGGACGACGGGCCCGCGGCAGACCCGGCGCGGTTACGTCGGCGGTGTTGTCGATCCATGTGACGAAGTCGGGCGCGAGCCGGTCGCGCCGGCTGCCGGCGGCCCACGTGAGCCCCACCCGCTGAACGAGCATCAGCAGATGGTGGCGCCAGTTCCCCCGGGGCTCGATCCCCCGGGAGGTCTCCCGGGCGGCGAGGTCGAAGGCCTGGACGGCCAGCTGGTTCCCGGCGACCTGGTTGCGCCCGCAGAGCCGGGCGTAGGCGAGGACCGCGGGCAGATGGCGGCGCTTGAGCTCCTGGTTGGCGGGGAAGGCCCGCGGAGCACCGGAGCGGATGCGTTCGGTGATCTCCCCGTCCGGCAGGGTGGTGCAGTCCGTTCTCCCGTCCGTGAGGTCCGGACCGACCCGGTGGAGCTCTGGCACCCTCTTGACTCCTCGTTCAGTACGTCACGACCGACCGACCCGCGTGCCGATCGGAACCACGCCGGTTACCGGGCGGAAACAAGTGCCCATGGTGGAGGAGGTATTGCCGCAGGGAAAGGGGTATCCGTGGGTAAGTCCTTGCCGGATGCGATCTGCGGCACGGTGACGTGCCGGGTGCCGCCTCGAAGTGTCGGAGTGTGGGCGTGCGGTCAGCGAGTCGCGGACGTTCGCAGGTAGTCGGTGAGGCCCTGGAGGAGACGGTCGACGTCGTCGCTGTCGTTGTACGGGGCGAGGCCGACCCGCAGCCCTCCGGTGTCGCCGAGGCCGAGGCGGCGGGAGGCCTCCAGGGCGTAGAAGGAGCCAGAAGGCGCGGCGACATGGCGCTCGGCGAGGTAGCGGTAGGCCTCCACCGTGCTGCGGCCCTCCATGGTCAGCAGCAGTGTGGGAGTGCGCTCGGCCGCTCGCGAGTGCACGGTGATCGCTTCGAGTTCGTTCAGGCCGTGCTCGATGCGCCGGCGCAGCGCGTGCTCGTGGCCCTCCAGCGCGGCGCTCGCGGACTCCAGGCGCTGCCGGCGGGTCCCGTCGCGGCGCGGGCCGAGGCCGGCCAGGAAGTCGACGGCCGCGGTCGCGCCTGCCAGGAGTTCGTAGGGCAGGGTGCCGTACTCGAAGCGCTCGGGGACCGCGTCGGTCGACGGCAGCAGCTTGTCCGGTTGCAGTGTCTCCAGCAGCTCGGGCCGGCCGGCGACGACGCCGATGTGGGGCCCGAGGAACTTGTAGGGGGAGCAGGTGAAGAAGTCCGCGCCCAGCCGGTCGACGTCGACAAAGGCATGGGCGGTGTAGTGCACCCCGTCGACATGGAGCAACGCTCCCACCTGATGGGCGAGACGGGCGATCTCGGGGACGGCCGGCCGGGTACCGATGAGGTTCGATGCGGCGGTCACCGCGACCAGCCGGGTGCGCTCGCCGAGCACGGCCCCTACGTCCTCGGGCGTGAGCTCCCCGGTGGCGGGGTCGAAGTCCGCCCACCGCACGGTCGCCCCGGCGCTCGCCGCCGCCTGGACCCACGGGCGGATGTTCGCGTCGTGGTCCAGGCGACTGACGACGACTTCGTCGCCGGGCGACCACGTCTTCGCGAGGGTGCGTGAGAAGTCGTACGCCAGTTGCGTGGCGCTGCGCCCGAAGACGATGCCGGAAGGCTGCGCCCCCAGCAGGTCGGCGAGGGCCTGCCGGGCGCCGGTCACGATGCCCTCGGCGTTGCGCTCTCCCAGGGTGTTGCTTCCCCGGTTGGAGAGCGGGTTGGCGAGTGCGTCGGCGACGGCGTCGATGACGGGCTGCGGGGTCTGTGTGCCGCCGGGGCCGTCGAAGTGGGCCAAGCCGGCCTTGAGGGCGGGGAACTGGGCGCGGACGGCGGTGACGTCGTAGGTCATGGAACAACCCCTCGGGCGGACGGATCGGATGGCGACGCGTGATCGTTTCGGCCATTACTCACGAAGGCGGGCCGTCTGTCAACGGCGCACCGGGGCGCCGTGCCGCGGAACCCCGGTGCGCTCACCGCAGCCGGAACACCGGGCCGCGCGGGGTGAACGGCAGAGTGGCGCCTTGCGGAACGAGATAGGCGTGGTCGCGGCGGACCCGCAAGGTGTCGCAGTAGCCGTCGGTGATGACCAGAACCGGCGCGCCGCGCGGAAAGTCCTCCGCACGGTGCAACAGGTCGATGCCGGGTTGCAGTACGGTGCCGCCCCGGCCGCGTACGCGTACCCGGCCGGCGATCTCGGCGGGCGGCAGATAGCCCGCGTCGTGCGGTGCGGCGTCGCAGAACACGACCCGGGCCGCGGGCACATCGCGGGCGTCCGCGTACGAGGCGATCGCTCCGAGCGCCTTGCCCAGCAGTCGTCGGTCCATCGAACCGGAGGTGTCCAGGACGACACCGAAGGTGCAGCGGGCGATCTCCTCCGGCGGGAAGTACCGTCCGGCGCGCGGGATGTCCGGGGTGGACGCCTGGCGCCGGGTGGGCCGGGAATAGCTGCGCACCGGCTCAGGGCGGGGCACGAACTCGTCGAACCAGCGTGCCAGCCGGGCATCCCACGGCACGGGCGGGTGGGCGAGAGCCCGGATCTCCTCGACCAGCCCGGCGGGGAGCAGTCCTCGCTCGTGTCCGGTGTGCAGCTCATGGCCGTTCAGCAGCGCGCGGCGGTAGAACTCGTCCAGGTCCACCGGCGCGGCGGGCGCGCGCAGCGGCTCGCCCAGAATGTCGCCCGCACCCTTGCCCCGGAGCGTGGCCAGCCTGCGGTGGCGTCGCAGATCGGTGGTGATGCGGTCGTAGACCTCCTCCACCGACAGGTCCTTGAGCCCGGCGTCGTACAGCAGCCCTTCGGGCATCTCACCGACGTCCATCTCCTGAAGCCAGCCGTTGACGACGTAGTCGGCGGCGACGTTGAAGAGAAACGGGTCGCGAGCGCCGCGGCGGTCACCGTGGCGCAGCGCCGCGTGCAGCATCTCGTGACCCAGGACGAAGCGCCATTCCGGGAGCGTGAAGTGCTTGAGAGGGTTGACGTAGATCTCGCCCGCGGCGGCGTCGACGGCGGCGACAGCGATTCCGTGGGCGCGCGCCAGCTCCGCGTCGGCGACGATGCGGACACCGGCGGCGATCCCGCCGAGCAGCGGGTACGAGGAGACGAACCAGCTCAGCGCCTGGTCCCAGGGCTGCTTGCGGATCCGCGCGCCGGTGAGACTGTCGCGGTGGCCGCCCGCGACGTCCATCGCCGCCGACATGGTGGCGGTCAGGGCGCGGGCGAAGGCGAGCTGCCAGTCCTCGGGTGTGCTCCAGCCGTCCCAGGAGCTGAACTGCTGATCGGGTTCGCCACCCGCCGTGCCACACGCACGGTACTCGGGCGGGATGCCGTCGCGGCGCCAGCGCGCCGCGAGCTGCTGCTCGTCGCCGCCCGGGTAGGACGCCGGAAGGTGGTCGGGCGCCCGGCCGACCGGGAAAGTGAGCAGGAACCGGTTGACGACCGTGCAGCGCGCCGCGACGTCGAACCGGTCGGGCTGGACGCGCGGCCCCTTCGCGGCCGGGACATGGCCGAAGCCGAGGTGGATCAGACAGTGGGCCAGCGCCCATGCCCAGGCGGCGGGCTCGGCGAGGCGGGTGGCGTGCGCGTGGATCGTGCCGTTGGAGGTCACTCTGGCCAGACCGTCGGCCGGCGCTTCCTCGCACTTCACGTCGCGGCAGATCTGGGCCTTGACGGCCGCGAGCGCAGGGTTGTGCCGGACCAGGGCGGCGCCGGCGGCGAACGCTTCGGCCGCCGGGTCCGGTCGCTCCGCCCTCTCGGCCTTGCGGCGGCTCATCGGCGGGCCTCCACCAGCCGGGGCATGTCACGTGCCGCCTCGACGAGGAACCACGCGGGCAGGACCGGCTGACCGTTCTCGTCGTCGGCGATGACGGTCTGGGCGACTTCGACCGAGATCTCGGCCAGCTGCACGAGGAGCGACTTCGCACGGTAGGCCGTCTGGCGAACCGAGTCGGACGCGTGCTCCTTGCTCGCCGGCAGTTCTTTGGTGAGACGGCCCCGGAAGGCATCCGCCAGGTAGTAGAGGAGATCGCGGTCCTCGATCCGGCGGGGCCAGGAGGCGTCACCCTTGATGATCGCCTCGATGCCGTACGCGTTGCGCACGATCTTCGCGTACCCGCAGAAGGCGACCGCGTGTGAGGGTGTGAGCGTGCCGTACGCGAGGACCTTGAGGGTCTCCTCGCCGATGCCCGGCCCGAAGGAGTGCAGCGCATCGGAGAGCATGTGCCAGGAACGCGGGGTGGAGAAGGGTTCCTCGGTCTTGGGCGGCTGCGACCAGAGGTGGTCGGGGCGGTCGGTGAGGTGGTCCACCACCCAGGGGTGGATGCCGTGACCCGCCGCCCACTGCAGCCAGTCGGTGGCGCTCGCCCGCAGATGCACATGCGTGAGCCGGTTGACGAGCGCGGAAGCGATCGGCCGGGCAAGGGCGTTGTCGGTGGCCCGGTTCCCGGCACCGATCACGATCGACCCGGCGGGCAGCTCGTAGGCGCCGATACGGCGATCGAGGATGAGCGAGTAGAAGGCCTTCTGCACATCGGGGGTCGCCGCGTTGAGTTCGTCGAGGAACAGGCAGTACGGCGTGTCCCTGGCGATCGCCTCGGGCGGGCAGAACACGGACCGGCCGTCGCGAATCTGCGGGACGCCGATGAGATCCTCGGGCGCGAGCTGGGTGCCCAGCAGGCTGACGCACTCGAGTCCCAGGGACTCGGCGAAGTTCCGTACGAGGGACGACTTGCCGATACCGGGTGCTCCCCAGAGGAAGACGGGCCGCACTGCCGCGAGGCCGAGCAGCAGCTCGGGAATCTGGGCGGGCGTGACGGTGACGGCTGCCTGCAAGGGGGAACTCCAAGAGAAACGAGGGGGAACCGGGAACCCGCGCGGGAACCGGGAACCGGGGAAGGGAAGGCGGGCGGTGAGAGGCGAAGGGGCGCAGCAGCCCGGGACCAAGGCTCGTCCCGCAGGCCTGATCAGTGTCGGCCGACCGAGCGCCCCGGCGCAGCTGATTTTCCCGCTCGTCACACCAGATCGACGCGCGTGCGTGCCGGTGCGGCTCGCAACCGCAGGCGTGCGTCCTGCGTCGTCGTACGGTGCGACGTCGTGCCCCGCGGTCACGATGCGGCGCGGTGACGGCGGATCCGGGCGAGCAGGGGCGGACGATGAGAGCGGCAGAAAGCAGTTCCCTTTCGGGTGTCCGAGGGGCAATCAGGCGGCACCTGCACCTGCACGTGGGCAGCGGCAGCGGCAGCGGGGCGATGCGCGGCGACGACGAGCGTCGGCTGTTGTCCTGGCGGCGGGGACGTGCTCTCGCGCTGCTCGCTGTAACTGTCGCCTGTCTGCTGGCCTTTCACGCCGTGGTGCCCAATGGCATCGGCCGTGCGGGCAGCCTTCTGGAGACCTTCCTGCCGTGGCTCGGCCTGACCGTCCCGGTCCTGACGGCCTTGGCACTGCTGCGTCGCTCAGCCGTCGCGCTGACGGCGATGGTGCTGCCCGCTGTCGCCTGGCTCAGTGTCTTCGGCGGCCTTCTGCTTCCCGGGGACCGCTCGGCCCACGATGTCATCGCGCTTCAGCACAATGTCAGCGACGAGAATCCGGACCCGGCGGGCACGGCCAGGGAGCTGATCAAGGCACGAGCCGACCTCATCGCCCTCGAGGAAGTGACGCCCTCCGCTCTGCCCGCCTACGGGGCGGTCTTGGCGCCGGAGTATCCGCACCGTGCGACCACGGGCACGGTCGGGCTCTGGTCGAAGTACCCACTCACCGATGTGCGCCCGCTGGACATCAAACCGCGGGGCATCTCGGAGGGCTGGAACCGCGGACTGAGGGCCACCGCCAGAACACCGCACGGCGACGTCGCGGTCCATGTGGCGCACCTGCCCTCGGTGCGCCTCGGCCTGAGAAGCGGGTTCGCCTCCGCATGGAGGGACGAGAGCGCCGCGCTCCTCGGCAGGGCCGTGGAAGCCGAACCGTTGGACAAGGTGATTCTGCTCGGAGACCTCAACAGCACCGTGGACGATCGCGGGCTGGCTCCGGTCAGCTCGCAGCTGCAGACGGCGGACTCCGGCTTCGCCTTCAGCTGGCCCGCCGGCTTCCCCCTGGCCCGGATCGATCAGATCATGGCCCGTTCGGCGACCGTCACCGGCGTCTGGTCCCTGCCGGCGACGGGCAGCGACCACTTGCCGATCGCCGCACACATCAGCTTCACCCGCTGACCGGGCACCTGCGGCGGTGTGCGTGGAACTCGGCGATCACGGGGCGAGCGCCACGGCCGGACGGGGAGCGGCGCACACCTGACGAAGCGAGCCCCGGTTTCCAGCCTGTGGCGCACGAACGGCACCGCAGGCTCGTGCCTGCGGTGCCGTCGTCCTCACGCATGCGACCCTCGTGGAGCGCTCGCTGCCGCGAGCCGGGGAGCGCCGGGATCGGGGCGCCCGTCAGTAGGGTCCGTTGACGTTGTCGATGCTGCCGTAACGCTGGGCTGCGTAGTTGCAGGCCGCGGTGATGTTGGCGATGGGATCGTAGATGTCCCACGAGGTGCCATCTACGTGATATGTCCGAAATGTGGGGTCAATGACCTGCATGAGGCCTTTGGAGGGTATTCCAGCCTTTGCATTGGAATCCCACAGGTTGATTGCGTAGAGATCGCCACTGGATTCGCGCATGAGATTCCGGCGGATTCCCTCGTGCGTTCCGGGAATTCCCTTGCCCTCCATGACGAGCAGCGCGTGCTTGATCCAGACGTCGACGCGCTCCGCGCTCGCGGGCGCCGCGGCGGCCGGGGTCGGCGCGACGGCGGCGCTGGTGGCGAACAGGACTGCGGCGGTGGCGGCCGAGCCGGCGAGGCAGCGGACCGTCCTGGAAGCCGCTCGCTTGGGGAGTGCGGAAAGCCGCATGGTGCCGCCCTTTCACGTGATTTTTCAGTGCGTGGTCCCGTGTACGGCGGTTCATATGGAATGGGTGGTTCCGCCTAGGTTCTCAGGATCGGGAAGGTGGGGGTTGGCGGCAAGGTGTGCAATCTGTGATTGCCGCCACAGGTGTGGGGAATTCAGTGCAATCGGCCCAAACCGTTTCCCCGCATGTCGGCCTTTATCGGATATGTCCGTTCTGTCGGGTAGTGGCTCCCTGCCTGTCCGGGATGATCGCGTCCTCCTGCGCGGTGCAAACCGCGGCACCGCCGCGAGACCGGGTCGGAACGCCGGTGGGCGGGACGCGTACGAGCGCCCCGCCCACCGGCCGGCCGTAGGTTCCGCCAGGGCCGGTCAAGCCGATTCCCGGCGGACCGGTTCCGTCGGGAGGATGACGCCGGCCGTGTCCTCCCCCCGGATCCGGGCGAGCAGCATCCGGACCATCTCCCTGCTGATCCGGTCCCACGGCTGCCGGATCGTGGTGAGCCAGGGTCTGGCCGCCGGCGCGGCGTGCGCGTCGTCGAAGCCGCCCACCGCCAACCCGTGACCTGGCTCGGCGCTTCGCGCCAGGCCCCTGTCGGGCGCAGAATGTAGACCATGCCGGCCGGCGCGGCGGGCACCGGCAGCCGTCCGGGCGGAACGATCAGTTGCTCCCGTAGGACCGGGTCTTCGGCCTGTGCGGCTCCCTGAAGATCCATGCCGCAGAAACCACCCCCGGCGAGCGAACGCGCCGGGATCGGTCCACCCTCGCCGTGTCACCGGTGATGACGGCACGCACGCATGCACACTGGCGACGGCCATCCCGACAGCCGCCCACACACCACATGCACCACACACCACACCGAAGCCGAACCCTGACCCAAGGCACTGCGACGACCCACGGTCCTCAAGGACATCGCGTCGCCCATACGAGGAGGCTGAACATGGCAGTGGCACGAGTCGGACTCGTCGTCCACGAAGGGCGCCCCGAGGCTGTCGAGGCGGCTCGGGTCGTTCGCTCGTGGTGTGACAGCCACGGTGTCCGCTGCACGGACATCGACGTGTGGCACGAAGGCGAACAGCGGCACAGTGCCCAGGAGGAGCTCGATGCCGCAGGCGACCCCGACCTCATCGTGACCCTGGGGGGAGACGGCACTTTCCTGCGCGGCGCCCGCCTGGCCGCTGAGCACGATGCCCTTGTGCTCGGTGTCGATCTCGGACGCGTCGGCTTCCTGACCGAGGTACCCGCCCAGGACGTACGACTGGCTCTGGACGCCGTCCACGAGGAACGCTGCAACACGGAGAGCCGCATGCTGCTCACCATGCGCGCCTCATGCGCGCTGGAACTGCCCGAAGGCATGGACGCCCTGATGCGCTACGGCCGGGGCCCGCTCCTGCCGCCACCGCGTGTGCGCGCGGATTGCGCGAAGGGCGGCGGCTGGGGCATCGCCTTGAACGCGACCGCGCTCAACGACGTCGTCCTGGAGAAGCTGGCGCGCGATCACCAGGTGTCGGTGGGCGTCTACCTCGCGGGCAGACTGCTGGCCTCGTACTCCGCCGATGCGGTCATGGTCGCCACCCCGACCGGCTCGACCGCCTACAGCTTCGCCGCCGGCGGACCCGTCATCTCGCCCCGCGCCGCGGCACTGGTCTTCACCCCCGTCGCTCCCCACATGGCCTTCAACCGTTCCGTCATCGCGGCCCCCGACGAACCCATCGCCCTACGCCTTCTCGAACGTTCGGGTCACGCGGCGGTCAGCATCGACGGCCAGCTGCGCGGCGTGCTCCGACCCGGAGAGTGGATCGGCGTGTACGCCTCGCCGCGCCCGCTGCGAGCGGTACGGCTGGGGCCCACCGACTTCTACGGACGTCTGCGCGAGCGCATGAGGCTGACCGACGCCCCGGCAGCGGCCGCCGACGGGGAAGCGGCACCGCTGTGGCCGTTGACGACTCCGGCGCCGCCCGACCTGGCGCACTTGAGCCTGCCGCCCGTCCAGACCGGTACCTACCCGATGCAGTGACCACTGCCGGTGCGCTCTCGCCGAGCCGCGGCACCGCTGCATCACCCGCGCCCGCGCGACAAGGACGGCCATGGAGGTGGCGGTGCAGCCGCGCAGGCGCCCGGAGCCGCTGGTCGTGAGGTCCAGGTCGGCCGCAAAGGTCAGGCGGCGGGGAACTGGTAGAGCCCGCGGCCGGCACGGTGGGCGCGGGAGGTGGCGACGAGGCGGTCGAGGGTGCTGCGTACCGCGTTGATGCTGCCCGTGGTGTCGTCGCGGCCGATGGACTGCGCCACGTCCCGGGCGCGCAGCGGAGTGTCGGCGTGACGGGCCAGGACGGCGATCACCTGCTCGGTGAGGCCGCCGGCGTCCTGAACGGCTGCAGCGGGAGCGGTGCCCCGTGTCTGCTTGGCCTTCGTCGCCTTGGCAGTGGTGGAGTTCTTCGCCGGGCGGCCTGCGGTGGCCGACGTGTCGCCCGCCTTGGACGCGGCGCTCTTCTTCGTGTCTTCGCCGGTCTTGCGGGGGGCCGCTGCCTTCTGCGGAGCCGCTGCGTCGTCAACCACCGGCGTGCCGTCGACCGCGACCGGCTCCGGTGCGGGTTCCGTTTCAGCGGCCGGCTCGACCGGGGTCGCCTCTCCTTCCGCTCCGGCGTGGACGTCGGACTCGGCAGTGCGGGGCTTCGGGATGGCGGTGGTGGACAGGGCGGTCAGTGCCGTCAGGGCTCTGCGGACCGAATCCAACCGTTCCGAGACCGCGGCAAGTTCTTCCTCCAGCGCCTGTTGCTGCTTCTCCAGCTGAGGAAGTTCCGTCTCCAGCAGGGAAGTTGTTGCCTCGATGCTGTCCGCTGCGATGGCTGCCGTTGTCATGGTGTGCTCCTGAAACGCGAGGGCGGGCATCTTGAGATGCCCGGTGTTGTGAGTGCAGGGTACGGGTGTTGTACGGCGGATGACACATCGCTGCGTCGGGCGACCGCCGTGAGAGGCCACTTCGTTCCCTACAACGAGTGAACGTGCGGACGTTGTACGCCCGGCCGGCGTTGCGCCCGTCCGCGGGCCGTGTGTTGTGAGTCGGTGGCAGGCGGTCACGTCGCCGCGAAGGGGTCCGTGGTGTTTCAGCCGGACGATCTTCCCCGGGGCGGGCGGGAAGCGAAGTCCGGGGACACTGTCCTCTCCACGGACGCATAGGTGAACCCTCAACAATTGTGGAATGGTCTCGGCCTGGCCGCGGCCGCGCGGACAGGGGCGGACGGGACCTGCCCGACAGCCGCGTCGCGCGATACCGCCGGTGCCGGGCGCGCGTGCCGACTGCGCCGCTCCGAGACGGCAGGCAGGCACGGCCCTCGGTGGTTGGGCGGCTGGTAGGCGTGAAGGCCGCCGCGGGCGCATGATGAGGTGATGGCAAAAGCGACGATCCTGACCGTCGACGACGATCAAGGGGTCTCCCGGGCCATCGCTCGTGACCTGCGGCGCCGGTACGGTGACCGGTTCCGTGTGTTGCGTGCGTCCTCGGGCGACGAGGCCCTGGAAGCCCTGCGCGAGGTCAAACTGCGAGGCGAACCGGTGGCCGTGATGATCGCCGACTATCGCATGCCCGCCATGAACGGCGTCCAGTTCCTGGAAACCGCCATGGATCTCTTTCCACAGGCGCGGCGGGTGCTGCTGACCGCATACGCGGACACCGGGGCGGCCATCGACGCGATCAATGTCGTGGACCTCGACCACTACCTCATGAAGCCGTGGAGCCCACCGGAGGAAAATCTCTATCCGGTCCTCGACACCTTGCTGGATCTCTGGGACGCGACCCCCGACCTGGAGGCTCCCGAGACCCGGGTCGTCGGCCACCGCTGGTCCGCGCCCTCCTTCGCCGTACGAGAGTTCCTCGCGCGCAACCTCGTCCCCTACCGGTGGATCGCCGCCGACGAGCCCGAAGGCGCCCAGCTGCTCCGAGCCGCGGGCCTCACCACCGCGGACGTCCCGCTGGTGGTCACCTCCGACGGAAAGGTGCTGCACGCCCCCACGGAGGCGGAACTCGCCGAGCACGTCGGTCTGAGCACGAGCCCCGCCGCCGACTTCTACGACGTCGTCGTCATCGGAGCGGGCCCGGCCGGCCTGGGCGCAGCCGTCTACGCGGCCTCCGAAGGGCTGCGCACGGTACTGGTCGAGCGCAGCGCAACCGGGGGTCAGGCGGGACAGAGCAGCCGCATCGAGAACTACCTGGGTTTCCCGGACGGAGTGTCCGGAGCGCAGCTGGCCGACCGCGCACGGCGGCAGGCGGCCCGCTTCGGCGCCGAGATCCTCAGCGCGACCGAGGTGGTGGCGCTGGAGGCCGCGGGAGCAGGACGCGTGCTGCGGTTCGCCGGCGGCACGTCGATCGGCGCGCACACCGTCGTCCTCGCCACCGGGGTCTCCTACCGACGCCTCGCGGGAGTGAACCTCGACGCCTACACGAGCGCCGGCGTCTTCTACGGATCCGCGGCCTTCGAAGCGGCCAACTGCCGGGGCGACGACGTGTACATCGTCGGTGGCGCCAACTCGGCCGGGCAGGCAGCCGTCTACTTCTCGCGCTACGCGAAGCGCGTCCACCTCCTGGTGCGTGGCCCCGACCTCACCCGCTCGATGTCCCACTACCTGATCCAGCAGATCGAGGCCTCGCCCAACATCGAAGTCCACCCCTGTACCGAGGTGGACTCCGGCACCGGCGAGGGCCATCTGGAGCGGCTCACCCTGCGCGACAACCGCACCGGCAGCACCACGACCGTCGACGCTTCCTGGCTGTTCGTGTTCATCGGCGCCGAACCGCAGACCGAGTGGCTGGGCGGCCTGGTGGCCTGCGACGAACGCGGGTTCGTGCTGACCGGTCCTGACCTGCCTGCGGCAGGGGGCCGCTCGCCCCGGTGGCCGCTGGTGCGCTCCCCGTACCACCTCGAGACCAGCGTGCCCGGTGTCTTCGCCGCAGGGGACGTACGTGCCGAGTCGGTCAAGCGGGTCGCCTCGGCGGTGGGCGAGGGAGCCATGGCAGTGACGCTCGTGCACCGCTACCTGGAGGCGCAATGACCGCCCAGACCCCGCGCACCACGCTGACCCCGGACGAGCTGGGCACTCTCTTCCTCTTCGAGGCGCTCGACGCCGAGCAGCTGTCCTGGCTGGCCGAGCGCGGACGCGTCGAGGTGCGCGAGGCGTCGGAGACCGTCTATGCACAGGGGGAGAACGCGACGTGTTTCTTCGTGCTGCTCCGTGGCGCCGTCGCGCTCAGCCGGCTGGTGCACGGTGACGAGATCGAGCTCGGCCGTACCGACCAGAAAGGCGCCTACGCAGGTGCCGTACAGGCCTACCTCGGCGACCGCGTGGACCAGGCCTACTCCCACACGATGCGCGCGATCACCGAAGTGGAGTTCTTTGTTCTGCCCGCTGCCGACTTCGCCACCGCAGTGAGGACCTGGTTCCCGATGGCCCTGCACCTGCTCGAGGGAATGTTTCTCGGGACACGCGCCAGCGATGTCATCGTCGGTGAGCGCGAGCGGCTCGTCGCCCTCGGCTCACTGACGGCAGGCCTGACCCACGAGCTGAACAATCCGGCGGCGGCTGCCGTGCGCGCCACGGAAACCCTGCGTGACCGAGTGTCGAAAATGCGGCACAAACTGGCGCTCATCGCCGACGGCCGGGTGGACGGCACACGCCTGCACCAGCTGGTCGAAATGCAGGACGCAGCGGTGCGCCGGGCCATCGGCGCACCTTCGCTGTCGGCGATCGAGGCGGCCGACGCCGAGGACGAACTCGGCGACTGGCTCGAGAGCGCAGGGATCGACAACGCCTGGGACGTCGCTCCCGTTCTGGTCTCCGGCGGCATCGACGCCGAATGGCTGGCCGAGGCCACCGACAACCTGTCGGAGGACAACCGCCGGGCCGCGGTCGGCTGGCTGACCTACACCGTGGACACCGAACTGCTGATGGGCGAGATCGAGGACGCGGTCCAGCGCATCTCCGGACTCGTCGAGGCGGCCCGCCAGTACTCCCAGCTCGACCGCTCCGCCCAGCAGCCCGTCGACGTCCACGAACTCCTCGACGCCACCCTTGTGATGCTTCAGGCCAAGTTCCCCGAGGGCGTCCGTGTGGTGAAGGAGTACGACCGCGGCATTCCGCGCGTCCCCGCCTACGGTGCGGAGCTCAACCAGGTGTGGACCAACCTCATCGACAACGCGCTGGCCGCGATGGACGGCGGCGGCACCCTGACACTCGCCACCTGGCACGACGACGCCCATGTGTTCGTGGAGGTCAGGGACACCGGCAGGGGCATCGACCCGGACGTCCGACCGCGCATCTTCGAGCCCTTCTTCTCCACCAAACCTGTGGGCGAGGGGACCGGTCTGGGCCTGGACATCTCCTACCGGATCGTGGTGAACAAACACGGCGGCGACATCCGCGTGGCATCCAGCCCGGGCGACACCCGGTTCCGGGTCTCGCTCCCGATCACAACCCCAGCCGTGGAGGAGCCCGTCTGAACTGCGCCCGCTACGGCACCGGCTCCCGTTCCGGCACCTGAGGGGCGGCGGCCTCGATCAGAAAGGCCGTTGACCGGAGGGATCACCTCAGGCCGACGGTCGCACGGCTGAGCACGTCATCCGGCCTTGCGTGCCGTGACCGTCATGACGACCGGGGTGGGGGCACCTTGTTCGCCGATCCCTTCGAGCGCCAGACCCGCGTCGAGGAAGGCGTTGAGCAGTGTGGGCAGCGGAAGGTGCGTGGCCCCGACCTTGTCGCGGATCCCCTGGTCCGTCCACGACTTCTTCGTCCACACCCCATCGAGGTAGCCGGGGGAGACGACCACCGCGTCGGGGTCGCTGCGGTCGATGAATCCTCCGCAGAAACAGGGGTGGACGCCGATGTGCACGAACACCCCGCCGGGACGCAGGACCCGGGCCGCCTCGCGGAGCACCGTCGGGTAGTCGTGCATGTCGGTGTGCACCATTACCGCTATGGCGGCCGAGACGGAGTTGTCGCGGATGGGCAGACGCGCGGCGTCGGCCCGCGCAGTCGGCAGGCGGTTGCGTGCGTGGTGCAGCATGCCGTCGGACAGGTCCACTCCGATCGGCGTCCGGCCGAGGTCACGCACCCGGGCGGCGTGGATGCCGGTACCGCAGCCGATCTCGAGACAGATCCCGCTGCCCGCTCCGAGAAGATCGTCGAGCAGACGGCCGAGGCCGGCGGGGTTGCCGTCCATGGTCTCGGCACCCTGGCCGCCGAGGAACTCCTGTTCGTACCAGTCTGCGATCTCGTCGTATGCCGCCGTGGGCGCCATCTGCCCGTCCCTCCGGTCTCGATGTGAAGCTGCCGCTGTCCGCTCCCGTACGGCTGCGACGGTTGGCTGTTACCACTCCTCGGCATGGTGCCCCGATGCCCCGCCGCGTAGCCCGGCCGGTGTTCACGGTGCACGCCGGGTGCGGCCGGCCCGCTCGGCCGGCTCCGTCTTCCTGATCTTGCCGGTCGCGGACATCGGGAAGGCGTCGACCGGCTCGATCCCGGGGACCTTGTACGGGGCCATGACCTCGGTCGCCCACTCGTGCAGGGCGTCGGCGCTCAGTCCGCTGCCGGGTGGGGCACGAACCCGGGCACCGTCCGCTCGCCCGCGCGATGCGTCACGGTCCCCGGCTGCTTGCCCCGACGGGCCTTGGCCCGGCGGGCGCGGAGGTCGATCAGGTACTCCTCGGTCCGGCCGGTTCGCATCGTGCGGCTCCTCTTCCGAGCAGGTGCAGATACATGGCGGTGACATCGCGGACGGCGGCGTCGTGCTCCTTCGGCCGCTGGGCGACGAGGCGGGCGAACTGGATGCTCATCCCGCCCACGGCACGGGCGACAGAGAGCGGATCGGCGACGGGGGCGAGCCGGCCCTCGGCGGAGAGCCTGCGGATGTAGCGGGCGGCACGGTGGACGGGGCGTTCCTGGATCTCCTCCCACAACTCCCTGACCTCGCCGTCGGTCTGCGCCTGCTGCTCGATCAGCCGCAGCAGTGGCAGGTGCCGGGCGTAGGCGGAGATGAAGGCGGCCGTGGACGCCTCGGCGACCGCGTGTGCGTCGTCCGGATCGACGCCCGGCACGTCCTGCGCGGCGAGGAACGCGTCCCGTACGCGTCCCGCCAGGACGCGGAAGATCTCCTCCTTCGAGGCGAAGTAGACGTAGAAGCTCGCCCGTGAGAGCTCGGCATCGGCCGTGATGTCGGCGATGGTCGCGGGCCCGTAGCCGCGGCGCGCGAACACCGACTCGGCGGCGTCGAGCAGTTGGGTCCGCGTCGGTGCGTCGGTGCGGTCGCGTGCGGTCCTGGTCGCCCAGGGCTGTTGTCTGCGTGCCACGCGGCGAGCTTATTGACGTTGACGCCAATGTCAATGAGCATGGCGGCGCCGTCTCGTGCCGGACTTGCTGGAGGGGCTCATGGGTTCTGACGCCGTACTGGTCGCCAATCGCGGGGAGATCGCCGTCCGGGTGCTCCGGGCCGCGGCGGAGGCGGGGATGCGGACAGTGGCCGTGTACGCCGAGGACGACGCGCGGGCGGCCCATGTGCGCCTCGCCGACGAGGCGCATCCGCTGCCCGGCACGGGGCCGGCCGCGTATCTGGACGGCGCCGCTGTGCTGGCGGCGGCCCGGAAGGCCGGGTGCGGGCTGCTGCACCCGGGGTACGGCTTCCTCAGCGAGGACGCGGACTTCGCGGCGCGCTGCGCGGCCGAGGGCATCGCCTTCGTCGGCCCCGATCCCGACGTGATCGCCCTCTTCGGCGACAAGGCCCGCGCCAGGGCACTGGCGGCGCGGCTCGGGGTGCCGGTGCTCGCCGGGACCGACGGGCCGACAAGTCTTGCGGAGGCCCGGGAGTTCCTGACCGGGCTCGGGCCCGGCGGCGCCGTGATGGTGAAGGCCGTCGGCGGAGGAGGCGGGCGCGGCATCCGGGCGGTGCGGGGCGCCGACGAGCTGGAGGAGGCCTGGGAACGCTGCCGGTCGGAGGCCGAGCAGGGCTTCGGACGTGGCGAGTTGTACGTGGAACGGCTGCAGGCGGGCGCCCGTCACATAGAGGTGCAGGTGCTCGGCGACACGTCCGGCACCGTCACCCACCTCTGGGAGCGCGACTGCAGCGCCCAGCGGCGCCACCAGAAGCTGATCGAGACCGCTCCGGCCCCCGCCCTCGGCGCGCCGGTGCGCGACCGGCTGCTCGACTGCGCCCTGCGGATGGCGCGAGAGACCCACTACACCGGGCTCGGCACCTTCGAATTCCTCGTCAGCGGCGAGGAGTTCCACTTCATCGAGGCCAACCCGCGCCTCCAGGTGGAACACACGGTCACCGAGGAAGTGACCGGCGTCGACCTGGTGGCCGTGCAACTCCGGCTGGCAGCCGGTCGGACGCTCGCCTCGCTCGGCCTCGGCCGGCCGCCGGCACCGCCGCGCGGGTTCGCCGTGCAGGCACGCGTGTACGCCGAGGAGCCGGGCACACTGACCCGGTTCGAGGTGCCGACAGGTCCTGGCGTTCGCGTGGACACGGCGATGCGGACCGGGGACGCCACCGGCACGCGCTACGACCCGCTGCTCGCGAAGGTGATCGCCCGGGTGCCGGAGGGCGCGGATTTCGCGGCGGCCTGCGAGCGGGCGCGGCGGGCACTGAGCGAGTTCGGCATCGAGGGCGTGAGGACAGGGATTCCGCTGTTGGACGCGGTGCTCCGGGATCCGGAGTTCTGCGCCGGCGGCACGGACACCGGCTTTGCCGAGCAGCTGACCGAACAGCCGGCCGAACGGTCGGCCGACGGACGGGCCGGATGGGTGTCCGCGGCCGCCGATGCCGGGGCCGGTGCCGACGCCCCGGTGGCGGCGCCGATGAGCGGCACGGTCGTCTCCGTCGATGCGACGGCCGGGCAGCCGGTCACCGCCGGTCAGCAACTGCTCGTGCTGGAAGCGATGAAGATGGAGCACGTCGTCCGCGCCGGGAAGTCCGGAACCGTACACGCTGTCCTCGTGGCGGTGGGCGACACCGCCTCCGAAGGGCAGCCACTGGTGCTCATGGACCCCGCGGACGGTCCCGCGACCATGGAGCCGGATTCCGCGGCGGTGGATCTCGATGCCGTGCGCCCCGATCTCGCAGAGGCACGGGCACGGCACGCCGTCACACTGGACGAGCACCGCGCGGAGGCGGTCGCCAAACGGCACCGGATCGGGCGGCGCACCGCCCGCGAGAACATCGCCGGCCTGTGCGACGACGGCAGTTTCACCGAGTTCGGGGCACTCGCCGTCGCCGCACAGCGCCAACGGCGCCCACTTCAGGACCTGATCGTCTCCACCCCGGCGGACGGCATGGTGACCGGCACCGGGAGGATCGCCGGATCCCCGGTCGTCGCCATGTCGTACGACTACACCGTCCTCGCCGGGACCCAGGGGCTGCAGAACCACCGCAAGACGGACCGGATGCTGCAGCTCGCGGCCGAGCGACGGCTTCCGGTGGTGCTGTTCGCCGAGGGCGGCGGAGGCCGTCCCGGTGACACGGACACCACGTCCGTAGCGGGTCTGGACGTGATGACGTTCCATCAGATGGCCCGGCTGAGCGGCCTGGTGCCGCTGGTCGGCATCGCGTCCGGGCGCTGCTTCGCGGGCAACGCGGCGCTGCTGGGCTGCTGCGACGTGGTGATCGCTACGCCGGACGCGACCATCGGCATGGGCGGGCCCGCGATGATAGAGGGCGGTGGGCTCGGCGTGTACACGCCCGAGGAAGTCGGCCCGCTGTCCGTCCAGGTGCCCAACGGTGTGGTGGACATCGCTGTCGAGGACGAGGCGGAGGCGGTGCGTGCGGCCCGGACGTACCTGTCCTACTTCCAGGGACCGCAGGAGAGTTGGCAGGCCCCCGATCCACGGCTGCTGCGCCATGCCGTCCCCGAGAACCGGCGTCGCGCCTACGACATCCGGCACGTCGTGGAGGGCTTCGCGGACACGGGATCGGTGCTGGAGCTCCGGAGCGGCTTCGGCACCGGGATCATCACGGCGCTGATCCGCGTCGAAGGGCGCCCGATGGGGCTCATCGCCAGCAACCCCGGTCATCTCGGTGGTGCGATCGACCGGGACGCCGCCGACAAGGCAGCCCGCTTCCTCAAGCTCTGCGACGCCTTCGGGCTGCCGGTCGTCTCCCTCTGCGACACGCCCGGCTTCATGGTGGGCCCCGACGCCGAACGGACGGCGACGGTGCGCCACTTCGCCAGGCTGTTCGTGGCCGGCGCACATCTGCGCGTACCACTGGTGTCGCTGATCCTCCGGAAGGCCTACGGGCTCGGTGCGATGGCCATGATGGGCGGCTCGACCCGCGCACCGCTGGCCACCGCCGCCTGGCCGAGCGGAGAGCTGGGCGGCATGGGCCTGGAGGGCGCCGTACGGCTCGGCTACCGCAAGGAACTCGCCGCGATCGTGGACCCGGCGGCACGGCAACGGGCGTTCGAGGAACGCGTCGCCGAGCTGTACGAGCACGGCAAGGCGGTCAACGCCGCCGCCGCACTGGAGATCGACGCGGTGATCGACCCGGCCGCCTCCCGGGAATGGGTGCTGGCGGCGCTGGACGGGCATCGGGCGGACGTCGCGAAGACGGGCCGCCGGGGATTCCTCGACACCTGGTGAGGGGCCCGGCGTGCACCGGCCGAGGAAGGGAGCCGCAACCGCGCCGGTACCCCGCCCCGCCCCGGCCCGGGGCAGGGCGGTCATCCGGAGCGCGCTGCGGGCACCCTAGGCCGGCCCCGCCGAGCCCCGCCTGTCCTCGACATGGACGATACGAAGTTCGGTGCCGTCCCGATCGCGCTTGGAACGCCCGTACAACCCGACAGCGATGTCCGACTGATCATGCGGCTCACCACGGCCGACATAGGTGAGGATGTCAGGGTGGTCCCCGGTGACGACCCACCCCTCGGCATCCTCGAGGTCGATCACCCCGAAGTCCGCTGCCGGTGATCCGACACGGACAGGGCCGAACTCCTCGAGGATCCCTGTGGCCTGCTCGGCAAGCTCTCCGTCCGGAGCGGTCAGCACGACACAGGTGCCGTGCTCGAACAGCACCCACGACTTGTGAGGGTCGGTGAGAAGCCGCTGCCAGACCTGTATGAATGTCTCGGTGTTCACGGCGGTCATCCTGCCGCAGGGCACTGACACAGGGGCACGACCGGTCCCATGGCAAGGGGAGAGTACTGCGAGGCGACGGACTTCGGCCGTGACCTCACCGCCGACTCCAGGGGACCAAGCTCCGACGGCTCGCGTGCGAGCGAGGGATCGGCGACCGGACGGTGATCCCCCTCGCGGGCCGGTCGAACTCGATTGTCAGTGCGACCCGGCACGATGACACCCATGACAACGACTCCGGTCCTTGCCGATGCTGCCGCGTACGCGCAGGCGGTCGAGGACGCACAGAAGGCAGCGGCCGCGTACTACACGGGCGGCGACAGTGACCTCGACGACGCCGCGTACGACCAGCTGGTACGTGCGATCGGGCACTGGGAGGCGGAGCACCCCGACCAGGTGCTGCCGGACTCGCCGACGGGTAAGGTCGCCGGCGGCGCCGTCGGCGGGGACGTCCCGCACACCACGGCGATGCTGTCACTGGACAACGTCTTCTCCGCCGAGCAGTTCACCGCTTGGGCCGCCTCGCTCGAGCGGCGGATCGGGCGGCCCGTCGCCCAGTGGAGCGTGGAGCCCAAGCTCGACGGCCTGGCGATCGCCGCCCGCTACGAGAACGGTCGCCTGACCCGGTTGATCACCCGTGGAGACGGGACCGCCGGTGAGGACGTCTCGCACGCCACCGGAACCGTCGTCGGCCTGCCCGACCGGCTCACCGAGCCGGTCAGCCTGGAGCTGCGCGGTGAGGTGCTGATGACCACCGACCAGTTCGAGACCGCGAACACCACCCGCGTCCAGCACGGGGGAGAGCCGTTCGCGAACCCGCGCAACGCCGCGGCCGGGACCCTGCGCGCGAAGGACCGGGCGTACAGGGTGGAGATGACGTTCTTCGCCTACGGGCTGCTGGCGCTGCCCGCAACCGACGCACCGCTTGCGGAGCGCCTGGAACGGCTCCCGCACGGGGAGCTGATCGAGTACGCCGCCGCTCTGGGCGTGCACACGGCGGCCGACACCGCGGTGCCGGGCCGCACGGTGACCACGACCGACGAGGTCCTTGCCCGCGTCGAGGAGATCGCCGCCCTCCGCGCCGAGCTGCCGTTCGGGATCGACGGGATCGTCGTCAAAGCGGACCTGGCAGAGGACCAGCAGGCCGCCGGATCCGGGTCCCGTGCGCCCCGGTGGGCGATCGCGTACAAGCTGCCCGCTGTCGAGAAGATCACCCGGCTCCTGGACGTGGAATGGGCGGTGGGCCGCACCGGGATCATCGCACCGCGCGCGGTCTTGGAACCGGTCGAGATCGACGGCTCCACCGTCACGTACGCCACCCTCCACAACCCGGCCGACATCACCCGCCGCGATCTGCGCATCGGCGACCAGGTCATGGTCTACAAGGCGGGCGACATCATCCCGCGCATCGAAGCCCCCGTCGCCCATCTGCGCACCGGCACCGAACAGCCCATCGCCTTCCCGGAGGTGTGCCCGCAGTGCGGATCCGGCATCGACACCAGCGAGCAGCGGTGGCGCTGCGAGCGCGGCCGCAACTGCCACCTCGTCGCCTCCCTCTCCTACGCGGCAGGCCGGGACCAGCTCGACATCGAAGGCCTGGGCACCACCCGGGTCGTGCAACTCGTCGACGCCGGCCTGGTCACCGACATCGCCGGCCTGTTCACGCTCACCCGCGACCAGCTGCTCGGTTTGGACCGCATGGGCGCGACCAGTACCGACAACCTGCTGGCCGCGATCGAGCAGGCCAAGGGCCGCCCGCTCAACCGAGTGCTGTGCGCGCTCGGCGTCCGTGGCACCGGCCGCTCGATGTCCCGTCGAATCGCCCGCCACTTCGCGACCATGGACGCGATCCGGCAGGCGGACGCCGAGGCGATGCAGCAGGTGGAGGGCATCGGCGTCGAAAAGGCCCCGGTGATCGTCGCGGAGCTCGCCGAACTCGCACCGGTCATCGACAAGCTCATCGCCGCCGGGGTCAACATGACCGAACCCGGCGCCACCCCCGCCCCTGCCACCCCCGTCGCGGATCCCGACGAGCCGGACGCTCCTGCGGGACCGCTGGTCGGCATGACCGTGGTGGTCACCGGCGCCATGACCGGCCCACTCGCGGACCTCACCCGCAACCAGATGAACGAGCTCATCGAACGCGCCGGAGGCAAGTCGTCCTCCAGCGTCTCCAAGCGAACCAGCCTCGTCGTCGCGGGCGAGGGCGCCGGATCCAAGCGCACCAAGGCCGAGCAGCTCAACCTCGAGATCGTCACACCGGACGAGTTCGCCGCCCAGGTCGCCGACCTCCTTCCCGAGCTCGTATAGGCCGGCGACATTACGGCCTCGTCGAGGGCGGCGTCGTCGGGCGAGCCCGCGAAGCGCCCCATCCCCGGCTGCGGGACCCGCAGCTGGGGGTCCGGGTGTTCCTCTGCGCACGACGATGACCGGCGACCCGGCTTTCGCACGGATCCGTACCCCAACCCGTCCGGGTGCCCGACGACGGTCGATGCCGCGGACGCCTCGCAAGGTGGGCCCCTGCGAGGCACTGCCGCATTCCTTGTCCGCAGCCGCAGCCGCAGCCGCAGCCGCAGCCGCAGCCGCAGCCTCGCCCTCAGCTCGAGTCAGGCAAGACGCATCCCGCGACACCATGCTGCCGAAGCAGGTCTCGCCCTGGCGCTCGTGCCGCAGCGAGATGCCCTGCTGATCGTGGGTGAGGCACCGGCTCACCAGGCGCCTCGACGTTGCGTTTCCACCTCACATCGACGAGGCACCAATCGGCGTCGCCCCGAGGCATGGCGCGAACAGGGGGAGGCCGGAGCCGTCAGCCGAGAGCGTCGAGCAGCTCGCGCTCGCGCTGGGCGCTGAGGCCGGCTCGTCGTTCCCGGTCCAGACCCTGCTCGCGTTCCCAGAGCACCGTGTCGGCCAGCAGCTCCGCCCTGGGCCGATGACGGAGCCCTGCGGCGCGCGCCGCGGCGCCGTTCCGGGCCGACCAGCCTTCCGAGCCCGGCTCGACCAGCCACTGATCGTCGGCAGGCGCGCACGCACGCGCAGCACACCCGGCAGATGCCGGGCCCGGCGCCGACGGCTGTCCCGTCGTCCGCGCTCGCGGTACCCGGGCGGCCCCGGGGACAGCAGGTCACGCGTGCGGTACCAGCTGGACAAGAGGCGTACGCATGCGTACGCCGCGCCGGGTGGCAGGGCCACTACCCCCGCGGAGCCCTCCATGCTGCATCCGCGGGCTTCCATCCCCATGTGGTGATCATCCCTGGTGACAACGCTGCACAGTCGGGCGAGTCCAGATAGCGCCTTGCCGTGTCGATCGCCTCGTCGCCGACCAGCCCGGTGGCCACGATCGCCCCCCGCGCGCGCTCCCATGTGTCGGCCCAGAAGCGGCTGATGGGGCTGCCGGGCAGCAGCGGAGGCACATGGATCTCGGCGGCCACCGAGGTGAGTCCCGTCGTGCGCAGGAGCTGCGGGCAGTGCGTCACCCAGGTGATGTCCGTGCCGATGGTGTCACGGAGGCCCTGCCACATCGCCCGCATGACCCGGGTGTACGGGGTGACGGGCGCCGTTTCCGTGGTCAGGTCGATCGCGTCGCTGAGGACGAGGACTCCACCGGGGGCGACGAGGCTGCTCAGCTTCGTGATCAGCTTGTCAGGGGAGGGCAGGTGCATGAGGACGAACCGTGCGTGGACCAGCTGGAACCGACCGGGTCGACCGGGATCGAAGGCCGGGTCGGTGATGTCCGCCTCCATGGCGGTGAGGCCCGGGAAGGGGCGGTCGGTGAGAAAGCGCACGTCGCGGTCGACGGCGAGTACGTCCGCCACACCGGCCTGGCTCAGCAGGAGTCGCGCCACGGAGCCGGTGCCGGCACCGACGTCCAGACAGTGCCAGCCCGGGCCGGCGCCCAGTTCCGTGAGCCGCGTCAGGGTCGTGTCGTCGTAGGCCAGTGCGCCGAGGTCGATGCGCTCGTCCTCGCCCGCCTGTTCCGGACGGAAGACGGCTTCACCGTAGCGGCCCTCACGGTCTTCGCCTCCGCTCGCCTCTGTACTCCTCATGACGGGGCGGCGGCAGACATGGTGTCGGTCAGGGGCAAGGCGGCCTCTTCACGGAAGGAACTGGCACCGGAGGGCGGGCCTGCGGCCCGCCACCCGAACGATCCTCCACGGCACACCGCCTCTCCGGCCGAGGCGCGCCGCACGCGCATCGACCCGCGCGAACGGTGAGTACCTGGCCGCCGTCACGGTGCGCTGCCCGGCATGGCGGGGTGGACGCGTCGCCCCGGAGTCGGCAGTTGCGCAGAATCCTCCTGCTCAAGGCCTCCGTCCAGCACTGACGGGTCAGTCCACGCGGGTGAGCGGAGGGCATTCCCACGCCGCGTCCACGACCTCGCGGTGCGGCCGGTACATACGCAGGATCACGAACCAGGTGCCGTTTTCGGGCGTGGGGAGCCAGTTGGGCTCGCGGTCGTCTCCCGGTGATGTGGACTGCAGATGGATGGTCAGACCACCGTCGGGGTCCATGACGAGTCCGGGCGTGCGGTCCCCGACCGAGTAGCGGTCGACCGGGTTGGGGATCAGGTTCATGTCGTCGCCGTACGCGGAAAGGGACCAGAAGGCATCGACGGGCGGCGTCGCGCTCGCGCCGAAATGCAGTGTGTACCGGCCGGACGACAGCTTGTTCCCGTCCGCGTCGTCGTAGTTGAGCAGATAGACCGCCTCGTCGGGATCGTTGGCCATGATGCCCGCCAGCGACTGGTCGGCGGCGCGCTTGAGGAAGTCGTCGCCGAAGCGGCCCATCTGCGGCGGCGGATAGTGCCAACCGTTCACCACATGTGCCCAATCACCGCTGAGCATCTGCTGTTTGAGCATCGGGACACCGACAGCCGCGGCCCGGACGAGGTTCTGCTTGACCGCCTCCGGCTGGGCCTCGACATCGAGACCGGGACCGATGCCGACCTCGGCGAACTGCTGGAGCAGAATTGCGTGATGCGCCGGTGGCGGGTTCTCGGCCAGCATGGCGTTGAGCGTCTTCCACGGGCCGAGCGGATCCTGCGCGGGGTCCGCCGGCGCCAGTACCTCGCGGCTCGCCGGGAGCCGCGCCTGGTCTACGGCCCCGCCGTCCCGGCCGAAGAAGCTGAGCGGCGTGAGCCGGTACTGGGCTTGGAGCGCCGCTACGTTCGGCACGTCGTCCGCGCCGTCGACCAGCGTTCTGCCGAGGATCAGGATCCACGGGCTCGGCGCGGTCGCGACACGGCGCACACCTGCGGGAAGCTTCCCGCTCCAGTCCGGACCGACGATCGCGAAATGGCCGGCCTTTGATCCAGTGGAGCGCTGACCTACGTAGTCGAAGTTGTCGGAGGTGATGCCCATCAGTTCGAAGGAGAAGTAGCGATCACCCATGTCCGGGTGCGAGAGGATGACCGGCTCGCTGCGCAGGTCCACCCACGCGGTCGAGTACAGGGTGTCGTTGTTCGGACATCCGCCGTCCCGGTACGAGGCGTCAAGCAGTCGCTGCGCGTGCCAGAAATGGTTGACCGCGGCGTACGGCACTGCCGCCGGGTCACGGGGCTGGGTCACCCACTGGTGGCGGAGCCGGGCGTTGTAGATGTACGGAAGACCGTAGACGAATGCCTGCTCACCCAACGTGTATGCGTACTCCCCACGCCAGTTGCGCACCCGTCCGGTCAGGATGGGGGTCACCGCCTGCCGGACCAGTGGCAGCGCGTGAGGCAGATGCCGGAACCGGTCCACAACGGCATGGGGGTGCCTCACGGCATCCGCTGCGGCCCGACCCGCAACGCCCGCGGCGTTCGCTGCCCGGTTGATGGTGGCCGTGATGCCTGCGGCATCGTCGTGCGTCCGCCGGAGCGGACGGCGACGGGTGGCTTCGGACATGATCATGTCCCTTCCCGTTGTGAACACCTCGTGGGAGAGCCTTGCACCACTTCTCACCATAGAACTCATCCGGAGGAGCGCCAACGCGGACGAGATCCGCCGGCCCGCGAGGGCAGCCTGCCCCGGCGGTGACCCCGAGGGCCCTCGACGCGGCCGGGGCTCCGGGAAGCTTGAAGGCATCGCCACCTGGGTGAGTGGCTGGTCGGCGACCGCGAGGGCGCCCTCTTCGGGGAAAACTGGTGCGGGAATGGGCACGGTGGTCATCGGGAACCGCTCCGCGTGCAGCAGACCCTCGGCGAGGCGTCGACCACCACCAGGTGCCGCACCTTCGTACAGGAGCCACCGCCGAAGAGAGTGTGTGCGACAGTACACACTCGTGGTGACAGAGACGGACGTCGAAGCGGTACTGCGTGCGGTCGACCGGACGGCGGGCCCCGATCACCTGGAGTTCCCCGACGGCTTCGACCACCGTCGGGCCCTCGCACGTGTCCACGCTCTGGTCGAGCGGTTGGAGACCGGCTTCGACTGCCGCTGCGTGGTCGACACCGCAGTTCAGGACGCGAGCTTTCACGGGGATGTCGTGGTCCCGGCCGAGATGGCCGCTGCCGGAAAGCGGATCACGTTCCGGCTGAGCAACTTCGGTGCCTTCGCCGTCGTCGCCGCGGAGAACCCCGGCAGCTACCTGGACCTGGACGAGGCACAGGCGCAAGGCGCCCTGACTCCAGCCGACCGCCGTACGGCCGAGGCCGCGGTGGTTTCCCTCGGCTACGTGCTGATCCCGGAACGTGCCCTGTGCCGCCCCTACGACGGGGTGACGCCTCTGGGCGAGTACAGCGAGGGGGCGACGTGGTGGACCCGGTTCTTCGACTACCTGTGATCCACCCGTAGGACGCGCGGCCGTATCCGCGCCCGCGGTGCGAACGTCACGATCCGCCACCAACTGACCGCTGCACGGCGCCCTGAACGATGGTTGTTGTGGCGAGGACCGTGCCGGACCCCTACCGCCTCACTTCGGCACGATCACCTGCTCCACGGAGTTCGCTGGCGACGGCGTCGGCGACTTCCTCCGGCACGTTCTCGAGGACGGTCACGGGAAGTTGTCCGAAGAGGGCCTTGCAGCGCCACGAACTCAGCCCTGTCCGCCTGTGGAGGAGCTTCACGACCTCGATGGCCCGGGGGCCAGGGGCAGTCAGAACGACGCTGTGCGGCTGGTCGTCGCAGATCAGCAAGAACGAATCGCTCACCGTGTCCGGCCCCTCCGTCCGCAGCCGGTCTGCAGCATACGGCGAGGCTCGTTGTCGACGTTCCGAGGAGGATGCGCGTGCGCCCGTCCAGGTGTTCCAGCTACGCGCGTCTTGCTGCGGTGACACGAAGCTGCAGCGGCCGGTGCATCATGCTGACAACTTCCCGGCCGCTGTGGCCGCCCGGGTGCTGGCAAGGTCGCACCTGGCGGAAAACCCTCATTACGTGAGCCACAGGGAGCAGACGTGTACCTGATGTCACTTGCGAACAAGCGCGCCCGCGGTGTGCGTGCCGTTTTTGCGCTGGGTGTTGCGGCCACAACGCTCGTCATGTCTGCCGGTGTTGCCACCGCGAGCCCCGCTCCCGGATCCCCGGCGCCGCAGGCCGCGTCCCAGCACCACACCGGCGGCCACGGTCTCGAGGAGGAAGCGGCCCAGGCGTTCTGTAGAGGCGTGGAGGCCGCGGCGCGGCAGGGGGTCGTGCTGCCCGAGCCGGTGCTCGCCCTGTGCAAGCAAGTCAACGGCTGGGACTAGGCGAAGGGCGATGCGGTTTCTGCTCCTCGGACCGCTGAGCATCTGTGACGGTCCGAGCACCGTGGTCCTGCCCCCATCGAAACCCACCATCCTGCTGGCCTCGCTCCTCCTCCACTCCAACACCGTGGTCTCCGTCGAATACCTTCAGCGGGCCATGTGGGGCGAGGAGCAGCCGGCCACCGCCAGAGCGGCTCTGCAGACCTGTGTGCTGCGCCTGCGCCGGCTGTTCGTCAAGCACGGCGTGACCGAGACACCGATCGAGGCCGTGCCCGGCGGCTACCGGATCACCGCCGGGCCGAACGCCCTTGATCTGATCGACTTCCGGGAGCGAATGCGGTTCGCCGCCGGAGCCGCTCACGACCGGGACATGGAGCTGTACACACTGAGGGAGGCGCTCACCCTGTGGCAGGGTCCGCTGCTGGCGAATGTCCGGTCCGACGTGCTGCAGCGCGACGAGGTACCGAGGCTCTCCGAGGAGCGGCTGCGAACCGTGGAGCGCGTCTGCGACCTGCAGCTCGAACTGGGCCTTTCCGGTGACGCATTGGTCGAGCTGTGGAGCGCCACCCGCGCCTACCCCGGCCATGAGCGCTTCCGCGAGCAGCTGATCGAGGCGCTCTACCGGACCGGGCGGCAGACCGAGGCGCTGGCCGAGTACCGGAAGGTGAAGGAGTATCTGCGCTCCGAGCTGGGCGTCGATCCCTCTCCCGCGCTACGGGAGCTGGAGCTGGCGATCCTGCGCGGGGAAGACCTGGGCCGCAGGCCCGGTGAACGGCAGGAACGTGCCGTCTCCCTCCGGCCGGCGCTCGCAGGAGCGGCCGTGGTCCGCGGTGAACTGATGGCCGCTCCCACGGCGGACGCCGATCGGACGGCTGTGGGGACCGCCGGCACGGCCCGTCGCAGCGGGCCGTCCGTTGTGGTGGGCCACCCTGGCAGCGCGGCCGACCCGGGCCGCACCGGGCACACGGTCGCGGCGTCCGAGGCGCCTTTCGCCGAGACGCCGTTCGTCACTGCGGTGCCGGTGGTGCCGTCGTTCACCGGCCGGGCCGCCGAGGCCGCGGCGATCGCCGCGCGACTTGGGGAACAGGGCGGCCCCGAGCCGGTGATGGTGCTGGTGTCGGGGGCGCCGGGCATCGGGAAGTCGGCGCTCGCCCAGTATGTGGCCCATCTGGTGCGCGACGGATTTCCCGCTGGACGGCTGTTCGTGAGCATGGTTCGCCCGGACGGGACGCCGCGCACCGCGGCCGAGGCGGCCGGGGCGGTGACGGCCGCGCTGCGGGAGTCGGAACCGGTCGGCCGGGCGCTGCTCGTGCTCGACGACGTCGTGGACCCGGACCAGGTCCGGCCCCTGCTGCACCTACGACCGGACGTTGCGACCGTCGTGACCAGCCGGATGGGTCTCGCCGGTCTGATCGCCACCCATGGCGGCTGGGTGCAACGGCTCGCGCCGCTCGACGAGGAGGAGTCCCTGGAGTTGCTGCAGGCGACGCTCGGCGCCGACCGGGTGGCCGCCGAACCGGAGGCGGCCAGGCAGCTGGCCGAGGCCTGCGGCCACTATCCGCTCGCCCTGCGCATCGTGACGGCGCGGCTGCTGACGCGTCCGGCGCTGTCGCTGGCGGACTGCGCGGAATGGCTCGGCGAGGACCCGCTCGCCGGGCTGTCCCTGCCGGGATCGCCCCACCTGTCCGTCGGCCATGTGCTCGCGTCGGCGCTCGACCGGCTCGGTCCGCAGGCGGCCGAGGCGTTCTTGCACGTCGGCCGGCTCGGCCAGGAGAAGTTCCATGCCACGGACTGCTCGGCGCTGCTCGGGCTGCCCGTCGGCGAGACCGAGGACGTACTGGAGCGGCTGGCCGACGCCGGCCTGCTCGAAGAAGGACCTCCGGGCCCGTACCGGACGCATGAACTGCTGCGCGTCTACGCGCGCAGAAAAGACCCGCGACGAAACTCTCCCACGCAGAAGGTGTGAGGTCATGGCTGCCGATGTCATCGAAGCAGACGACGCGAGACCGGTGTTCGACTCTCTTGCCGCAACACGGCCCCGTATCCGCCGCGATGTGCTCTTCACCCGGACCCCGGGCGGAGTGCTCTTCCACAACGCCGACGGCGGCTTCCACCTGACAGGCCGTACGGCCTACCGTTTCGCGTCGCTGATGGTGCCCCACCTGACCGGCCTGCACCGGCTGGCCGAGATCTGCGCCGGTTTCGGCCCGCAGCAGCAGATGATGGCGGCCGAGCTGGTCAAGACGCTCTACGAGCGGGGCTTCGCTCGGGACATACCGGAGAGCGACGACGGCCCGGAGAGCGGCCCGGACGAGGCCGTGGCCCGCCGGTTCGGCGCCCAGATCGCCTATGTCGACCACTACACCGACCAGGCTCCGCGGCGCTTCGGGCGATTTCGTGAGACTGCTGTCGCGGTGCTCGGCGACGACGCGGTGGCCCGCTGGTGCGCGCTGAGCCTGGTGCGCAACGGCTGCGCGCGGATCGCCGTGGCCGGTGATGCCGCGGAGGTGGCGGCGGAGGCCGCCGAGGCCGCCGAGGACGGCTGCCCGGTACGGATCGAGGCCGTGGCTCTCGACGCCGACTGGCCGGCCCTGGAGGAGTACGACGCGGTCCTGGTGACCGGCGCCGGCGCCGCTGCGCGGGTCCACCGGCTGCTGAGGGAGGGCGTGCCCGGGGGGAAGACCCTGATCCCGGTGTGGACCTTCGGCGAGCTGGCCGTGGTCGGGCCGTTGAGCACCGCCGGCTCGGCCGGCTGCTGGTCGTGCGCAGTGCTGCGGCTGGGCGGCAACCACGACGCGGGCGCCGCGGCCGGCGTGTGGAGCGAGGTGGCGGGTGCCACGGCCGACGCCGGAACGCTCGGACGGGGCCCGCTGTTCGGCCCGGTCGCCGCCATGGTGGGCAACCTGCTCGGTTACGAGATCTTCCGCATCGCCACCGGGGCCCTGCCGGCCGAGACGGACCGTCAGATCCTCGTGCAGAACCTCCAGTCGCTCGACGTGGTCGCCGAGCCGGTGCAGCCCCACCCGCGCTGTACGCTCTGCGCCGCCCACGCGCAGGCCGAGCCCCTGCCCGAGGCTCCCGGAGCGCTCGCTCTCCCCGAGACCGCGACGGTGGAGACCGCCCGCGAGGCGGAGGCGGTCGTCGACGAGCTCAACCGCATCAGCAACGCCCTGGTCCGCCCGTTCGCCGGCGTCTTCGGCCGCTTCGACGACGAACCCCTCACCCAGACCCCGCTGAAGGTCAGCCGCGTCCAGGTCGCCGTCGGCAACGGCGTACGCCGCACCATCGCCGCGTTCGACGTGCACCATCTCGCCGGGGCACGGATGAGGGCCATGTACGCGGCGGCCGAGACCTACGTCGAGCACGTGGTGCCGGTGCGGCGTGGTACCGCGCACGCGCAGCAACTGCCCGCCGTCGGGCCGGAGTCGCTCACCACAGGCAGCGGCACCGGTACCGCCGCCGATGTCACCGCCTGGGTCGCCGCCACCTCGCTGCTGTCCAAGGAGCAGGTCCGGGTGCCGGCGGCAGCGGTGCGCCCGTTCGGCCCTTACAACCGCGACCGGGTGGTCCTCGCGAGTTCCGCAGGTGCGGGCGCGGGCGGCAGCGCCCAGGAGGCGGCGGGACGCGGACTGCTGTCGACGCTGGCGCACGACGCGCTGCTGCGAGCGGTGCGGGGCGGCACACCGGTCGCGCCGGTCATCCCGGGGGAGGACCAGGACCCGGAGCTGGTCTTCCTGCTCAGGTCCGCCGTCAATCTCGGCCTCGAGGCGGAGCTGCTGGACCTCGGTGAGGGCGCGCGTTCCTCCGCCGAGGTGGTCCTGGCGCGACAGAGCGGTGTCGGGGGCGACGCCCGCTGGGCGGTGGCCGCCGGCCTGAACCGCCGTCAGGCGGCGTGCGCCGCACTACGGGACCTGCTGGGCCAGGTGCAGCTCGCGGCCGATGACACCGCCGAGGACGTCGACGGGGAGATCGACACGGGCGACCCGCTGGTCACCGACCTGGCCGCGGGCACGATCGTCGTGACCGCCGCACCCGTTGCGGCAGATGCGCCCGGAACGACGTTCGACGCGGTGCTGAATCGCCTGCGCACCTCGGGGCGGGACGTGCTGTACGTCGCCACGACCCCCGCCGACCTGCCCGCAGGCGGCATCCACACTGCGCGGATCCTGCTCACCGCCGGCCATGGGAACGGCACCGATGCCCGCTGAACCCACCGAGTCCACCGGGTCCACAGCTGTCTGGGAGCGGTCCTGCCAGGAGCTGACCGAGATGCTCCACCGCACGCTCGCCCTGCACGCGGCCGACACGCCCCTCGACGTCGCCGTGCTGGGCGCGCACAACGCCTTCGCGGCCGACACCCCGCAGGCGATCCCCGCCACCGTCGAGCCCGCAGTCACGGATGCGCGCGCCTCCGCAGGCGCGGTCCCGGACGCCGCCGGGCCCGTACCCGTCCGGATCTACGGGCACCACGCCGTCGTCGGGCCCCTCCCCGGAGCCGGCCGCAACGGCCGCCGCCCATGCGTGCGTTGCCTGGAGCGCCGCTGGCAGGCCGTGCGGTCCATCGCGCTGCGTGAGGCACTGGAACTCGGCTCCGGCACCAGGGCGGCGGGCACGTCCCCGTACGTCACGCCGTTCACGGCGGACGCGCTGGCCGCACTGATCGCCGCCCTCACCTCCAGCGGCGGGCCGGACACCGGCGGCTTCCCGCCCGTACACCTCGTGGACCTGCGATCCCTGACGGTCCGCCACTATCCGCTGGTATCCGATCCGGAGTGCCCGCGCTGCGCCGAACCCGAGCAGGACACGGCCGAAACGGCCGCGCTGACCCTGCACCCCGCGCCGAAGACCGGGCCGGGCAGCTTCCGCATCCGTGACATCGACGACTACGACCTGTCCGTCGAGGCGTTCGCCAACCCCGTGTGCGGCTCGCTCGGCCCGTCGGTGGTCCTGGACGTGTCCTCCACGTCCACCTCCGCGACCATCGGGTGCTTCTCCATGCGGTCCGGCACCTATCTGCGCGAGACGTTCTGGGGCGGTCATGCCGACACCTTCGGCGACAGCCTACGGATCGGCGTACTGGAAGGACTGGAGCGGTATGCCGGCATGCGCTCGCGTGCCAAGCGCGCCGAGGTCCACGACTCACTGGACGGGCTGCGGGCGCGTGGCGAGCACGCGCTCGACCCACGGGAGTGCGGGCTGTACTCCGACGCCTTCCACCGCGCCAACCCGCACGTGAAACCCTTCACCCCCGACCGCGCCCTCCCCTGGGTGTGGGGCTGGTCGCTGCGCGACGCACGGCCGGTCCTGGTGCCCGAGGTGCTGACGTACTACCACGCGCCCGGCCTGGAGAACCGGTTCGTCCAGGAGAGCTCCAACGGCTGTGCCTCCGGCGGCTGCCTGGAGGAAGCCGTCTACTTCGGCCTGATGGAGGTCGTCGAGCGGGACGCCTTCCTGCTCACCTGGTACGGGCAGGCCCGGCTCCCGGAGATCGACCCGCGCACCAGCAGCCGGCCCGCGACCCGCCACATGGTCGACAGGCTCGCGATGTACGGCTACGAGGCACGGTTCTTCGACACCCGGATCTCCTTCCCCATCCCGGTCGTCACCGCCGTCGCGGTCCGCCACGACGGTGGCCTGGGCCGGATGTGCTTCGGTGCCGGAGCCGGACTCGACCCCGAGGCCGCCCTGGCCGGGGCGCTGTGCGAGATCGCCACCGACGCGGTCAACCTCCAGGGCCGCACCGAGCGCGACGAACAGCGGCTGCGCGCGATGGCGGAGGACTTCTCCCAGGTGGCGGCGCTGCACGACCATCCCCTCGCCTACGGCGTGCCGGAGATGGGCCGGCACGCCCACTTCCTGATCGGTGAGCCCGGCGAGCCCCGCCGGCCTCTCCACTCGATGGCCGCCCTCTACGGCAACGGTTCGGTGCCGCCCGTCTCGGCCGATCTGCGCGACGACCTCGCCCGCTGCGTCGACACCGTCACCGGCGCCGGATTCGACGTGATCGTCGTCGACCAGACCATGCCCGAGCAGCGGGAGATGGGCCTGCGGACCGTCAGCGTGCTGGTGCCGGGGCTGCTGCCGATCGACTTCGGCTGGACACGCCAGCGGGCCCTCGGAATGCCCCGGCTGCGCACCGCACTGCGGGAAGCCGGGCTGCGCGAGCGCGACCTCGTCCCCGCCGACCTCAACCCCGCACCCCATCCCTTCCCCTGACCGGGCCCGGCCCGGCACTGCACGGACAAGGAGCAGACCATGGGGTACGCCCATGACTACGCCGCTGCGATCATGCAGCGGGGCCGGGTCCCGATGCCCCCGGCGGACTTCGTCCCCAACTGGGCCGACGGCCCACGCAAGACCAAGTTCTACCCGGGCGCGGACGCCCTGCCGCTGCCCGCGTGCGACTACCCGGCCGGTGCGACGCTGGACCGTGGGCTGGCGGGGCCCGGAGCTGATGCCCCGGAGGGGGCGTTCGACCTGGCGACCCTGTCAGGGATGCTGCGGGACTCCTACGGCCTCACCGGCCGCCGGCTCGGGGTGCAGGCCAACACCGACCTCGACGCGCTGCCGTTCTATCCGCTGGCCAACTGGTCGCGGGGCACCGCCTCCGGCGGCGGCCTCTACCCGGTCAGCGTCTACTGGGTCTGCGGCCCGAGCGGACCAGTACCGCCCGGGGTGCACTACTACGCGACCCGGCACCACGCCATGCAGCGGCTGCTCACCGGGGATGTCTCCGGTGAGGTACGGGAGGCGCTCGGCGGCGGCGCCCCGGGGGCGGACACCGACCAGTTCCTGGTGCTGGGCATCAAGTACTGGCAGAACGCGTTCAAGTACAACTCCTTCTCGTTCCACGCCGTGACCATGGACGTGGGGACCGTGGTGCAGACCTGGCGGATGTGGGCGCGGGCGCAGGGCCTGTCGGTCGAGCCGCTGATGTGGTTCGACGAGGAGCGGCTGGCCCGGCTGCTCGGCCTGCGCACCGAGGAGGAGGGCGTGTTCGCGGTCGTGCCGCTGCGCTGGAAGGGCGTCGAGGCCCCGCCCGCGCCCGCTCCCGCGTCCGTTCCCGTTTCCATGACGGAGTCGGCGGAGGTCCGCCGCCGCGACGTGGAGCGATCGCGCACCGTCCTCACCTTCGACGCTGTGACGAGGATGCAGGCCGTCACGTCGGAGCGGGCCGCCGAGCGGCCCGCCCTCGACGCGCTCGCCCCGGCGGAGGCCCCCGCCGCCAGGGCGGACAGGCCGGCCGTGGCGCTTCCCGCCCCACGGCCGCTGGACACCGATGTGCGCACCGCGCTGCGTGGGCGCCGCAGCAGCTTCGGCCGCTTCGACGCCCAACGCCCCATGGATGCTGAAGAGTTGGCATCGTGCCTGTCGGCAGCGGCCAGGGGCGCCGCGCTCGGCGGCGACACCGGCACGAGCCGACTGGCGGCGCTCTACGCGTTCGTCAGTCATGTCGACGGCGTGGCCGCCGGGGTTTACGCCTACGATCCGGCGACGCACACCCTCCGGCTGGTCAAGGCGGGCCCGCCCGGAGAGTTCCTGCAGAAGAACTACTTCCTGGCCAACTACAACCTGGAGCAGGCCGCAGCGGTCCTGGTGCCCACGATCCGCACCACCGCCGTGCTCGACGCCGTGGGCGACCGCGGCTACCGGCTGGTCAACGCGGCCATCGGAGCGATCTCCCAGAGCCTCTACACCGCAGCCTCCGCCCTGCAGCTGGGCTGCGGTGTGGCGCTCGGGTTCGACAACGTCTCCTATATCGAGGAACTCGGCCTGGGGGAGACGGGCGAGTACCCGCTGCTGATCATGATGGTCGGCAATGAGCGGCCCGCCCCCGCCGACTTCCGGTACGAGATCGCCTGACCGATGGGTACCGGTAGAGGGAGGACCACGATGCCGTTCATGCTCCGCGTCGCCGGGTTGCCCGTCGACACCGTGCGAGAGCTGCGCTGTCCCGACAGCCGCCGCTGGGCGGACGACGTACTGCGCGAGTCCGAGCGGCTGCGTGCCGCCGGCGAGGCGGTCGGCGATCTGCTGCACGGTCTGATCGGCCGCAACGAGGACGAGGCGTCCCGGCGGATGCTGCTGAAACTGCGCCGCGAGGTGTTCAACAACCGGCTGCCGCGGGACGCGGACGCCGCCGTCACCCAGGTCGCCGCGCTGGACGCGGCCGCCGGTGGGGCGCTAGAGCGGTGGCTGACCGACCGGCACGCACTCGCGGCGCTCCGCGCGGCAGGCGCCGCGCTGCTGGCGGCCGAGACCGGTCGCAGTCGCGCCGCGCTGGGCCGTCTGGCGGAGGAGGAGCGAGTGCGCAACGGCCTGCTGCTCGCGTCCCCCACGCTCGACGCGCAGCTCGACGGCTATCTGCGGGAGCTCGCCGCGCAGCCGACCCGGGCGCTCACCAAGAAGCAGCGGAAGATGGAGCGTTCGCTGCTGTCGTACCTGTACCGCACCGCCTGCAAGACCAGCCCGTTCAGCACCTTCACCGGAGTGATGCCCGGCGAGTTCACGGACACCTTCGGTGAGTCGGTCGAGTCGGTCGAGTCGGTCGAGTCGGTCGAGTCGATCGAGTCGGGCGACGCCGACGGTACCTGTGGTGCCTACGGCACCGGCACGGGCGCCGGCAGCGGGCTGGGGCTGCGGATCGACGAGCACTGGACGAGCCGTGCCCGTCTCAACGTGACCGCGCTCGACCGTCTCGCCCAGGCCGTTGTCGCCGACCCGGCCCGCCGGGCGGACCTGCCGGTGGCACTCGCACCCGGATGGGGCCGCGACGACGACCGGGTGCGCTATGTGCGCCGCTGGATCACCACCGGCGACGACGACACCGCCGTCACCTTCGACGCGGTCAAGGACCGGCTGTTCTTCCTGCGCCGCAGCGGCACCCTGGAGCGGCTGATCGGACTGTTCGAACAGCGCGGCAGCCTCCGCTACGGCGAGCTGTCCGACTGGCTCGCCGCGGACCGCGGCGCTCCGCCCGGCGAGGCCGAGCAGTATCTGCGGGCGCTGCTGGACCTCGGCATGGTCCAGGTGCCCAGCCTGCGCACCGGCGTCCACGACGTCGATCCGCTGCGCGCCTTCCAGCGATCGCTGCGTGAACTCGGCCGCCCGTGGGCCGCAGAACTGGCCGACCGCCTCGACGCGCCGCTCGCCTGCGTGGACAGCTTCACGGACGCGGACCCGGCCGGCCGGCGCCGGCTGCTCACACGGCTGCGGGAGGACCTGCGCACCATCCAGGAGGAACTGGGCGCCGAACGCGGCAGGGTGCCGCAGACGGTGCTCTACGAGGACGCGGCCGCCGGCCGCGGCGGCGAACTGGCCCTGGACACATGGACGCGGTCCGCGGCCGCCCCGCTTGCCGCGGTGGAGCGGATCCTGCCCGCGTTCGACCTCACCCTGCCCCAGCGCATCACGTTCAAGGGCTTCTTCCTCGCCCGGTACGGCCAGGGCGGGCGCTGCGACGACCTGCTGAAGCTGGTGCACGACTTCCACGAGGACTTCTTCGACCAGTACATCTCCTTCACCGCCCGGCGTACCGCCTTCGACGCGGCGGGAGAGTACGTTCCGGAGGAGAACTGGCTGGGCCTGCCCCAGCTCAAGGCCCTCGATGCCGCCCGCCAGACCTTCGTGACACGGATGCGCACCCTGTGGGAGGCAGGACAGGACGGCGAGGAGATCGTCCTCGACGACACCTTCCTCACCGACGTGTCCGACGAACTCACCACGATCACCGAGCCGTTCGCCCCGATGAGCCACCATGTCCAGCTCGCCGTCGCCGGCAGCGGTGACCCACTGGTCGTCCTCAACCGCTCCTACGGCGGTGTGTCGTTCCCGTTCAGCAGGTTCGCCCACTGCTTCGACGGACTCGAGGAGCGGCTGCTGCGCCGCGCCACGGACCTCTGCCCGGACGGTGCCGTGCTCGCCGAGGTCACCGGCGGACCGGTCACCAGCAACCTCAATCTGCACGGGAGGCTGACCGAGTACGAGATCGTCTGTCCGGGCGAGACGGCCACGCTTCCCGAGGAGTTCAGTCTCCACCTGGACGACCTGTACATCGCCCACGACGAGCAGGCGGACCTGCTCGTCCTGCGGTCGAAGCGGCTGGGCCGCCAGGTGGTCCCGGTCTATCTCGGCTATCTGGTGCCGCTGGCGTTGCCCGAACTGCCCCGCACACTGCTGCTGCTCTCGCCCACCTCGATGGCTCCGGTGAACGTCTGGGGCGGTGTCCCGGAGAGCGAGCCCTCAACGGGGGTCACCCGCAGGCCACGGGTACGCCACGGCAGTGTCGTGCTGAGCCGGCGCAGCTGGAGCGCGCCCGCGGCCGTGCTTCCGCTGCAGTCACCCGGGGTGGTTGACGAGGACTGGTTCCTCGGCTGGCACGCGTTCCGGCGCGCACACCGGCTGCCGGACCGGGTCTTCGCGACGGTCTCCGACAGCGGATCCCGGGGCGCCACCAGCGCCAAACCGCAGTACCTGGACTTCGACAGCCCCCTGTCGCTGACGGCGTTCGAAGGGCTGCTCAAGACCGCGGAGGCCCGTGTGGTCTTCCGCGAGATGCTGCCCGACGAGGACGCCCTTCACGTGATGTCCGAGCGGGGCCGCCATGTCGCCGAACTGGCCGTGGAGACCGCTGTCCCCACCCGACGGAAGAGCCGAGGATGACCGCCACCGCCGCCGACGCCCACACCGAAGGCACCGAGGGTGCCGCTTCGGGGTCCGACGCCACCGTCGCACCGGGACCCGCACCCGATACCGGTACCGGAACTGCCGGGGCCTGGCAGGCCACCCACATCTTCTACGCCGCCAATCCGCGTCCCATGCTCCTCCAGTGCGTCCGCCCGCTCGTGGAGCAGTTGGAGGCCGAGGGTCTGATCGCGGGCTACTTCTTCATCAACTACTGGCTGGAGGGGCCCCACGTCCGGCTGAGGCTCAAGCCGTCCTCGCCCCGGGCCGAGTCCGAGGTGAGGCGCCGCACCGAGGAGGCGGTCGACGCCTTCCTCGCCCACCGGCCCGCGCTCTACGAGGTCGACTCCGGATTCCTCAACGACTTCTACAACACCCTCTTCGAGATCGAGTTCCCGGGCACCGAGCGCGGCCACTACACGGACGACCAGGGCCGCATGCGGCTGCGTCCCAACAACTCCCGCAGCGCCGAACCGTACGAGCCGGAGTACGGAAAGTACGGCGGCCCCGCCGGGATCGAACTTGCCGAGTGGCACTTCCGCCACTCCAGCGACCTGGTCATCGACGCCTTCCGCACGAAGAACCTCCACCTACGCACGGTCCTGCTCGGCACCTCCGCGCAGCTGATGATGGTCATGTCCGGCACGTTCCTGCCGGGGGACTCGGAGCTGGCCGACTACCTCGACAGCTACTACGAGTTCTGGCACCGGGCCTTCCCCGGCACCGGCTTCATCGGCAGTGAGGAGTACGACCGCAACTACGCCGCGATGGCGCCCCGTCTCGCGGCCCACTTCGCCCGCATCCGCGCCGCCGCCGGCGACGGCGAGCCGGGCCGACTGCCCGAGTTCCTGGCCGGTTGGGCCGAGCACTGCGCCGAACTGCGTGGACGCGCCGAGAAGCTGGCGACCGACGGCGACCTCGTCTTCCGCTCCTGGGACGGCGAGCGGGACGAACAAGTCACCGACCCGGCCGTCGCGCTTCCCCTGCTGCTCTCTCCCTACATGCACATGACCAACAACAGGCTGCACGTCACCATCAGGGACGAGGCGTATCTGGCCCATGTACTCGGCCGCGCGCTGCGCGAAACGCTGCCCGGAACGCCGCACGACACGCTGCCCGGGAAGATGCCGTGACCGCCGCCGTCAGTCCGGCCCACTACCGTCCCGAACTCCGTGCCGGCGTGCTGGTCAGCGAACCGCTGCTGCACGGCCCCGACATCGTTCACCTGATCAAGAACACGGAGAGCGGGCAGTCGTTCAAGGTCGGGACCAAGGAACACTTCCTGATCTCCCGCATGGACGGAACTCGCACTCTGGAGGAGCTGGGAACGCAGTACGCGGGACACTTCGGGCGGCGCCTGGCCGACGCGAACTGGCAGCCGATCCTCGCGATGCTCGGTGCGCGGGGGCTGCTGACAGGCGGGCCGACGACCGTCCCGGGACACCCGCAGCCGCAGAGCCCGCAACCCGAGGCACCCGCGCGCGGCCTCCTGCGCGGCAGCATCCGGCTGGTCGCCGACGCGGACGCGACGGCGGCCCGGCTGCACCGGGCAACCCGCTTCCTGCTGTCGCCCTGGACGCTGCTGCCGTTGCTGACGCTGGTGGCCGTCATGGAGGTGAACCTGCTGATGCGCCTCGGCGAGCTGCTGGACGCCACCGCGGACCTTTTCACCAATCCGGCACTGCTGATGGCTGTTGCCACGCTGCTGTGGCTGAGCACCGCCCTGCACGAACTGGCCCACGGCGTGGTGGCCCGGCACTACGGTGGACGGGTGACGGAGATCGGGCTGCGCTGGCGGCTGCCCGTGGTGATCATGTACTGCACCGTCGACAACTTCCTCCATCTGCACGGCCGATGGGGCCGGATCGCCACCGCAGGGGCGGGCGCCGTGATGAACCTGCTGTTCCTGCTGCCGTTCTTCGCGGTGCGGTCGCTGGCCCCGCTCGACCCGGCCACCCACCAGGCACTGGGCGCGCTCCTTCTCCTGGGCAGCCTGCAGGCATTCACCATGCTGATCCCGCTGCCTCCGCTCGACGGCTACAAGATCGCCGGCCAGCTGCTCGGGGCCACCGAACTCGCCGCTTCCACCGGCGCGTACGTACGGCTCGCCATCCGGCGCGACCAGGCCGCGACCGGTTACCCGGGGCGCGCCCGCCGCGCCTACATCGCCTACGGACTGGGCACGCTGCTGGTTCTGGGCGCGCTGGCAACAGCCGCTGTGTTCCTTGTCCACCACTTCCTGACCGCCGCCCAATGAGCAGGCGCTCCCGGCCGACCGCCGGGCGCAGTCCGCAGACCGTGAAGCCCGAACCACACCGATCGTGTACGCACTGAAGGAGAGTTCCATGCCCCCCACCCCCGGCCCGCAGGACGGCCCGGCCGTCGCCCTCGACGACGTGCACAAGCGCTACGGCAGGATCCAGGCCGTCGACGGTGTCTCCCTCACCGTCCCGCGTGGGGAGTTCTTCGGTCTGCTGGGCCCCAACGGCGCCGGAAAGACCACACTCGTCGAGATCATGGAGGGCCAGCGCCAGGCCGACTCGGGCACGGTCTCCGTCCTCGGTCACAGCCCCTGGCCGCGCAATCCCGCGCTGCTGCCGCAGATAGGCGTCCAGACCCAGTCGTCCGCCTTCTTCGTGCGCCTCACCGCCCGTGAGCATCTGCGCACCATGGCCGCCCTCTACCGCACGGACCGGGAGGCCGCCGAGCGCGCCCTCGCCTCGGTGGGCCTGACCGAGCAGGGCGACATCCGTGTCGACGATCTCTCCGGCGGCCAGCGTCAGCGCCTGGCCATCGCGTCCGCGCTCGTCCACCGACCCGAGCTGATCTTCCTGGACGAGCCGACCGCCGCACTGGACCCACAGGCGCGCAGGGCCCTGTGGCAGGTGCTCCGCGACCTCAAGGGAGAAGGCCGCACCATCATCTACACCACCCACCACCTCGACGAGGCCCAGGCGCTCTGCGACCGGGTGGCCATCCTCGTCGACGGCCGGATCGCCGCTCTGGACAGCCCCGGCCGACTGATCGCCCAGGGCAGTCCCACCACCCGCCTGGTGGTACCGGCCGATCGGCTCACGCTGGAGGCGGCCCGCGCCATCCAGGGCGTCGACCACGCCACGCTGGACGGCGACACGATCGTCCTGGAGACCATGGACGCCGGCCACGTCCTGGCCGCCGTGGACGCCATCGCGGGCCTGCAGGGCGTCCAGACCCGCACCGCGAGCCTCGAGGACGTCTACCTCGAGCTGACCGGCGCGGCCGAACCGAAGCCGTAGCCCCGGGCCGCACGCCGCAACCCCCACCACGCCCCGCCCCCTTCGGACCTACGGAGACTTGCGACCATGAGCGCCTACGCCGCGCTGAGCCAGGCCGGATACCGGGCCTACACCCGGGACAAGACCACGCTCTTCTTCACCTTCGCCTTCCCGCTCCTCTTCCTGATCGTCTTCGGCCTGATCTTCCACGGCCAGAACGTCGAGGAGAGCGGCAAGCCGTACATCAACTACATCGCACCCGGCGTCCTCTCCTGGGGCGTCGGCAACGCCGCTGTCTTCGGCGTCGCCTTCGTCCTCATGCAATGGCGGCGCGACGACATCCTGCGCCTCATCCGGATGACACCGACGCCCGTTTCCGCGGTGCTCGCGTCCCGCTACGTCCTCGCCATCGCCATCGGCGCCGTCCAGACCGTCATGTTCGTTGCCGTCGCGATGCTGCCCTTCTTCGGGCTGAGCGTCGCCGGAAGCTGGCCGTGGGCCCTGCCGGTCCTGGTGCTCGGCGTCACGGCCTTCCTGATGCTGGGCGTGATCGTCGGCTCCTACGCCAAGACCCCGGAAGCCGTCGCAGCCGTCGCCAACTGCCTCATGATCCCGATGGCGTTCCTCTCCGGCTCGTTCTTCCCGCTCGACATGATGCCGGACTGGATGCAAACCCTCTCCCAGGCCCTTCCCCTCCGCTACCTCAACGACGGCATCTCGGCCGCGCTCACGGGCGGCAGCACCGGCGACATCGCCGTCGACTGCGGCGTGCTCGCCGCCTTCGCCGTCGTCTTCGGGGCGATCGCCCTCAAGACGTTCCGCTGGAGCGACCAGTCGTGACGACCGCCGTCCCCACGCCTGCCACCCGCGCCGACGCGCCGCTGGAGCAGGGCCGCACGCTGCTCCAGGACGAACTGGCCGCGCGCCATACGGCACTCGGCCGCACCGACGTGCCCGCGCCGCTCGTCGTCCCGCTGGGAGCGGCCGACGTCCTCGGCTTCGGCCGCCCGGATCCGTATGCCACCCTGCGGCCCTCGGCGAACGTCCAGCTCACCGCCCGCGCGGTGCTGGTCGGACCATGGGGCGGCGACGACGCGGCCTGCGGACAGTGTCTCGCCATGCGCTGGCAGCGGCTGCGCAGCCGCTCGGAGCGCGAGGCCCTCGAGCTGGGCGGCGAGCCGCAGGGCGCCGCTCCATGGCCGCTGCTGACGCCCTACACCATCGACGCCGTCTGGTCCGTCTACCAGGCGGCCCTCACCGGGCACCACACGCCAGCGGCCACCGGCGCGGCCGATCGTGCGCTGCCGCAGGTCACCCGCGTCGACCTCACGACCCTGGCGACCGCGACCTTCCCCCTGCTGCCCGAACCGCTGTGCCCCTCCTGCGTGTCGGACATCCCGGAGACCGCCGAGGCCGCGCACATGCGGCTAAGCCCCTCACCCAAGCCGGCTCCCGGCAGCTACCGGCTTCGGCCGATCGGCTCGTACGCCCTGCCGGAGACGGCGCTGGCCAACCCCGTCTGCGGGGCGCTGGGATCCAGCACCTGGATCAACCCGTCGTCCACCACCACCGCGCCGGTCGCCGGCACGAACTTCGTCCGCGGCTACGCCGGCCTCAACGACGTCACCTGGAGCGGGCAGGCCAACAGCTACGCCACGAGCCGCACCCTCGCCCACCTGGAGGGCCTGGAACGCTACGCCGGAACGCACCGCCGCCGCGGCACCACCCCGGTCACCGCCTCCTACGACACACTTGCCGCGGACGGCGTCCCCGTCCTCGACCCGGCCGAGTGCGGTTTCTACGCGCCCGAGACCTACGAGCAGGACCCCCTGGTCAGCCCGTTCGACCCGGCCAGGGAGATCCCCTGGGTGTGGGGCCACTCACTGCGCGACGACCGCCCGTTGCTCGTCCCGGCGCGGCTCGCGCACTACAGCGCGGGAGTGGAGGCGGACAACTTCGTCTTCGAATGCTCCAACGGCTGTGCGACCGGCGGCAGTCCTGAGGAGGCGATCCTCTTCGCCCTGCTCGAACTGATCGAACGGGACGCGTTCCTGCTGACCTGGTACGGCCGGGCGCGGCTGACCGAGATCGATCTGAGCACCTGCCGCACCGCGATCCGGGCCATGATCGACCGGGCCGCGCTGCACGGTTACGACGTCCATGCCTTCGACACCCGGATGGACCTCGCCGTACCGGTGGTCACCGCGCTCGCCGTGCGCCGCGACGGTGGGCCGGGAACGCTCTCGTTCAGCGCGGCTGCCGGCTTCGACCCGGAGGAGACCGTCGAATCGGCCCTCTCCGAGGTCCTCACCTACATCCCGCACCTTCCCTACCAGGTCGCCGAACGGCAGGGCGAGCTGCAGGCGATGGCTCGGGACTACACCAAGGTGCGGCACCTCAAGGACCACGCCCAGCTCTTCGGACTGCCGGAGATGGCCGTGCACGCGGGGGAGTTCCTCGAGCCGACGGCTGTGCTGCCGCTCGACGAGGCCTTCGGTGACTGGGCGGACGTCCGCCCGCGGACCGAGGACCTGCTGGACGATCTGCGGTTCGTGCGGGACCGACTGGTGGGCGCGGGGTACGACGTCGTCGCGGTGGACCAGACGACGCCGGAGCAGCAACGGATGGGGCTGTACACGGTCAGCACGACCGTTCCCGGCATCCTGCCGCTGGACTTCGGCTGGTCACGGCAGCGGGCCCTGCTGATGCCACGGCTGCGGACCGCGCTGCGGGATGCGGGGCGGCGCGAGAGTGTCCTTCCCGAGTCCGGGATCAAGGCCGTTCCGCACCCGTTCCCGTGAACCTGCCCGCATCGGCCGGGGCCCGGGCGTGGAACATCCCCTTGTGCGACGGGGTCGCACAAGGGGATGTGGTCCGGATGTCCGGACGTCCCGCGTCAGGCGCTGCAGGAGGTGGTGCTGGTGGTGCTGGAGCAGGTCGAGGTCGACGAGCAGGACGTCGAACCGGCCAGGACGACCTCGGCGGCGTCGGAGTAGTCGGAGATCTCGAAGGTCTCCGACTCCAGCTCCAGGATCTCGTCGGCAAGGGTGGCGAGCTCGGGCTTCGTGGCCATGGCTTCTCCCTGGGTACCGGGGCCCACCGGCGGTTCCGGCAGGGCTCCCTCGTGGAGCCATTGCAGTCCCACGTCCTCTCACCACACCTCGGCTTTCACTGACACCCCGCTGACATCTGCTGTCAGTGGAGCGCCGAAGGTCTGTCGCACAGGTCCTGCATGCTGGCCGGCGACACCTTCACCGCCCCCTGCAGCCAACAGGAAGAGGCTTTGAGGCGCCGATGACCGAAACCGACATCCCACGTGACGTACTGCGATCCGCGCTGGGACTCTATCTCGACCTGCACGCCCATCCCGAACTGTCGGGCGCCGAAGCCCGCACCGCAGCCGTCCTCGCCGGGCGGCTCGAGCAGGACGGCTGCACGGTCACCCGCGGCGTGGGCGGCCACGGCGTGGTGGGCGTGCTGCGCAACGGGCCCGGCCCCACGGTCATGGTCCGCACCGAACTCGACGCCCTGCCCGTGACCGAACGCACCGGCCTGCCCTACGCCAGCACCACCGCCGGGGTCATGCACGCGTGCGGTCACGACCTTCACACGGCGGCGGCCTCCGGCGCCCTCACCCTCCTGGTCCAGAGCCGCGACACCTGGCACGGCACCGTGATCCTGGTCGGCCAGCCCGCGGAGGAGATCCTCACCGGAGCCGACGCCATGCTGGCGGACGGCCTCTACGAGCGCTTCGGCACACCGGACGCGGTCCTGGCCCAGCACTGCGCCCCGCTGCCCGCGGGCACGGTGGCACACGGGCGAGGGCCCGTGATGTCCGGCAGCGTCGCGCTGGACGTGGTCATCCACGGCAGAGGCGGTCACGCAGGGGCCCCGCACCTGGCCGTCGACCCCGTGGTGACCGCCGCGGCCGTGGTCCTGAGGCTGCAGACGCTGGTGTCGCGGGAGACCTCTCCGACCGAACAGGTCGTGCTCACAGTCGGCTCGCTGCACGCCGGTGACCGGCCCAATGTGATCCCCGACGAGGCACGGCTCTCCCTGTCCGTCCGGGCGTTCTCCGACCCGACGCTGAAACGGCTGATGGCTGCGGTGGAACGTATCGTGCGGGCGGAGTGCGCCGCCTCCGGCTGCCCCAAGGAACCGGAGTTCACCGTCACCTCGCAGTCGGCCGTGCTGATGCCGGACGCGGCAGTGAGCCTGCTGGCCCGGCAGAGCCACGAGGAGGCCTTCGGACCGCACCGTGTGACCGACTGGCCCGGGTCCACGGCCACGGAGGACTTCCCCCGCTTCGCCGCAGACGGAGTGCCGACGGCGTACTGGATACTGGGGGCCACCGGGGTCCGGCAGTGGCGGGCTGCTGGGGACGGCATCACGCCCGTACCGCCCAACCACTCACCGGAGTTCGCCCCCGACGTGCGAAACGCCCTCCCGGCCGGTATCACCGCCATGGCCGCTGCCACACTGCGCGTACTGCAAGCGCCGAGTGACACGAAGGGAAAAACATGATGACGACCAGCCCGGTGGACTACGTCGACGTCGTCGCGGTCCGCGACGACCGGTCCGCCCCGGTGGGGGAGACCACCGTGATCCGGCTGCTGGGTCTCCTACCGGGCCACTGGTCCTGCATCCCCGAAGTCGCGGCCGACCGCATCCGCCTGCGGATCGGACTCGACGCGACCACGGACCGCACCGCGGTCAGCCACGCCGTCACCCAGGTCCTCGCGGACTCGGCGCTGCGCGGCTGGTCCCGCGACCACGCCTGACAGCCTGCGGGGACCGTGGCCGCGACAGCGGAACAACTTCACACCCAGCCACGCTCGCGGGCGAGCAGCGCCGCGTGAGCCCTGTTGGCCGCACCCAGCTTCTGCATGATGTCGGCGACATGGCGCCGGTAGGTCCTTACGGAGACGCCGAGGTCACGTGCCCCGACCTCGTCCTTGCCCACCGAGCACATCGACACCAGAACCCGCCGCTCGGTGCCGGTCAGTCGCTGCTGCTCGTCGCCGACGTCCGCCGTGGTGGGGAAATCCTCTGCCTGCGTCCAGATCTTCTCGAACAGGGCGATGATGTTCGAGACAAGTCCGTTGCTGCGGGCCAGAAGCGCCCCGCGTGAGGTGTTCTGAGGGTCGACCGGCACGAGCGCGGTCTCGCCGTCATAGACCAGAATCCGCTCCGAGATGTTCTCGGCCACTCTGATCACCGCCCCCTCGGAGACGAGTTCGCGCAGGTAGCTTGCCGTCGGTGTGTGGTCGAGCGCCGCGCGCAGGACAACGTTGCGTATCCGTACCCCTCTCCTGAGACATCGCAGATCCAGCGGCCGTGACCGCTCGATGTTCTCGGGCGAGAGCCTGGTGTAGGGCTCGACGGACAGAATCTCTTCGCGTGCGAAGAAGGCCAGGTCCTCGATCCGGTTGCGTATCTCCTCCAGACCGTGCAACTGCTCGATGCCCTGAGGTGCCATCCACGCCCCCTGCTCCGCGCGCAGCCCTTGCACGACGTGCCGGGAGTGGGTGACCCGCTGCAACTCCTGCAGCAGCGCGTGCAGTCGGGCGTCGGTGAGCCGCGCCACGGCGACCTCCGGGTCGGCGGGAGTGATGCGCCCGCCGGCTCCCGTGGGATGGATGAGCCCGAGCTGACGCAGCCTCTCCAGACAACGCCCCGGATCCTGACCCTCGTCGCCGAGCTTACGGAGGTCTTCGATCGTGGTGTCTGGATTACGCAGGAAGTGCCGGTAAAGCTCCTCCTCTTCCGCAGAGACGCCGAACATGGACATCTCGTTCTCACGCAACGCGCCCTCGGTGTATGAGTTCGGGTCGACCGGGATGGCTGTTGACCCCCCGGCGTGCTGGTACCACCGAAGGTTAGCCGCATACCAGGCTGCGAGTTGATCCCATGCGCCGGGGCGAACGCGGTCTTAAGGGATCATGAAGACCTGGCTCATGCCGCTGGGCAGTGGCCGTGGCCGGTTCTTCTAGCCCCGGGACGTCGGCGGCGGGTTCGTTCCGGCCTTCTTGGCGGCGATGCCCCGGGCCAGGTCGAACGCGGCGACAGGATCTCCCTCCTTGTTCCAGGGCGCCGCGCCGCACCAGGGGCCGATGCGGCGCAACTGGTCCAATGCCGCCTCATGGAGACCTGCCTTGCCGAGGTGGAACGCCAGTTTGTGGCGCAGCCGGGGCAGGCGTTCGTCGTCCTCGGGCACCTGGTTCAGGGAACGGGCCACGGTTTCGAGCAGTTCCTTGGCCTTGCGGGACGAGGGCAGGGCCGAGGAGCGCTGCCCGAGCTCGTCCAGCGCGTGCAGATGCATACCGGCGAGCGGGCTGCCGCTCGGTGCATTCCGCACGGCACCTTTCCGTGACTGCACGGGCCTTGACGCCTGGCCGTTCAGCGCCGGTGCCAGACGAGTGTGCAGCGCCAGGACAGTCGGCGGCGCAATCGCGCGCCGGGCAGTACGCGACGGGCTTCGCGCACGATGTGGGGGAAGCTCATGGTCGCCGGCCGTGTCGGGGCGGTCATGAAGACGGGCCGGGACGCAGAGCGGCCCTTGTTCCTGATCCAGCCCGTGGCGGCGTTCGGCGGAGCGGCAGCGGCGCCGAGCAGGCGATCACCGGGGGAGTGCGCTCGGTACAGTCCGACGACGATGGGGGCTCCCCGGGCGCGAGGTGCCGGCGCAAGAGGGTCAGCGCGTCGGCGAACGGCAGGTGGTGGACGGCGGCGACGCACACGCAGGTGATTGTGCTGCCCGGCCGTCCAGCCGTCGGGCCCGGGACCATTGCCGGGCTTCGGGAGACAGCCTTGAGGGCCGTTTCTCGTGGGTCAGCCGGTCGTTAGCCCGGTGTGCCGCCGGCTGACGTGCAGGAGGCACGGGTTGAGCCTTTGCTGCCCGGATCGAAGGGGTCGTCCGTTGCTGCTTCAGGCGATCGGGGCCCTGCTGCCGATGGCGTTTGCGGTCGCGCTCAGCCCGTTCCCACTGATCGGTGTCGTGCTGATCCTGGTCGGTGGGCACGGTCGTCGCAACGGCCCCCTGTTCGCGGTCGGCTGGGTTGCCGGGCTTGCCGCCATTGCCGCACTGGTCGTGCTGGTGCTCAGTGGGGCTGACGATCCCGACAGCCCCTCGTCGGCGGTCGCTGACTGGCTCCGGGTGTTCGTCGGTGCGGTGCTCATCGTGCTGGGGATGCGCAAGTGGTGGGTTCGACCGCGCGCGGACGACGAGGTCGAGGTGCCGAGATGGATGGCGTCGCTCGATGATGCGACGGTCGGGCGGGCGCTGGTCCTGGGTGTGCTGCTGTCAGGGGCGAACCCGAAGAACTTCGTGCTGACGGCGTCGGCCGTCACATCGATCATCGAAGCCGGCGTTCACGGCACCGAGTTCGCCGTGGCCATGATCGTCTTTGCGTGCCTCGGCTCATGCACCGTCGTCGGCGCCGTGATCGCCCACCTCGCCGGGGGACGGCACGCGGCGTCGTTTCTGGACCGTGTGCGGCAGTTCATGGTCGCCAACAGCGCCGTGATCATGGTGCTCGTGCTGGTGATTCTGGGCGCCACCATCCTCGGCAATGGGCTCTCCGGACTCGGACGGTGATCCGAGCTGCTCGTCGTCCCGGCGATTCCCGTGAATCACGGTGAGGGCCGGAGGAAGACGTCGGCCGGGTCAACTCCGGCGCGTTGCGCTGTGTTCCAGGCGTCCCAGGCGTCCCAGGCGACTGCGGGCGGCCCGGCCGCGACCCCGGGTGAGACCCGGAGAGCAGGCAGGGCTGGGGCCCTCGCGAAGGCCCGCAAGGGACGCATCCCGGCCGGCCGCCGAACCACCTGATGACGTACCGGTCACCGCCCGAGTCGCGGATGCCGGATCACGCGGCTACGGTCGGAATGGTGTCCCGGATGCGTCCGGAAGCCCGTACCGCCTGCGCGTTATCTTTTCCGGAGGAGATCCGGCACACCATGCTCGACCCTCTTCGCATGGCCCTCAATCGCTGAGTTCGTTGTACCCGGCCATGACGCTGCGGGCAGAGAGGTACGGATCCGACGGCCGTGCGCTTTGCGCGCGGCTGACTCCGCGAACACGCGGAAGGGAACCCGAAGAGCGCCTGGCTGCCCCTGTTCGTCCAACGCGCCGCCTCGACTGTAGGCCGCCTCGACGTGTAGCCGGAGGCTTGCCGCACGGCACGGCGTTGCTCTGCCGAGGCTGGGCGTTATGCCCTCCGGGCTTGGGAGCTGACTGCCTATCATGAGCAAGAAATCGACCGTCCACAGCGTGACGTACGATCTGCTGAGGTCACTGGGGCTGACGACCGTCTTCGGTAACCCGGGGTCGACCGAGGAGACGTTCCTCCAGAACTTCCCGGACGACTTCACGTACGTCCTGGCCCTTCAGGAAGCTTCCGTCATCGCCATGGCGGACGGATTCGCCCAGACAACTCGTCGTCCCGCACTGGTGAACGTGCACTCCTCCGCCGGGCTCGGTAACAGCATCGGCAACCTTGTCGCGGCTCACCACGGGCACACCCCGCTGATCGTCACGGCCGGCCAGCAGCATCGTGAGCTGCTGATCGGCGAGCCTTACCTGGGCAACCGCGACGCGACGAACATGCCCAGGCCGTGGGTGAAGTGGTCCTACGAGCCGGCCCGCGCCGAGGACGTGCCCGAGGCGTTCATGCGGGCCTACGCGATGGCCTTGCAGCCACCGGCAGGCCCGGTGTTCCTCTCCATCCCGCTCGACGACTGGAACCACCCCCTGGACGGACGCGCCGTCGTGCGCGAGGTGAGCCGGACCTACGCGCCCGACAGCGAGCGTCTGCGGCGCTTCGCCGAGCGCATCACCGCGAGTGAGCGGCCGGCTCTGATCCTGGGGCCCGACGTGGATCGCGCCGGCGGATGGCAGGCCGGCGTCGCCTTGGCGCAGAAGCTGAAGGCCGCGGTCTACAGTGCACCGCTCTCGGACCGCGCGTCGTTCCCCGAGGACCACCCGCTGTACCAGGGGCCGGTGGGCATGTCGGTCAAGGCGATCAGCGACCGGCTCACCGGACACGATCTGGTGGTGGTGATCGGGGCCGAGGTGTTCCGGTACTACCCGTACGTTCCCGGCGACATCCTCCCAGCCGGGACCGAACTGCTCCACATCACGCACGACCCGGCGGTCGCCGCGGCGGCCCGGGTCGGGGACAGCCTTCTCGGCGACCCCCGGCTGTCGATCGAGCTCCTCACCGAGATGGTGGGTGACGGCAACGGTCGTGCGCAGCCGGAGCCGATGCCGCGTCCCCGGGAGCTGCCGGAGACCCCGAGCAGCCCACTGACGCCGGCCGAGGTCTATGCGGCCCTCAGCGAGTGTCGTCCGGAGCACGCCGTCCTCGTCAATGAGTCCACCTCGACGATGGGGCAGCATGCTGAGTGGCTGCCCACGGTCGAGCCCGACTCGTTCTTCGCCACCCCCAGCGGTGGCATCGGCTGGGCCCTGCCGGCCGTCGTCGGCGTCGCCCTCGGCGACCGGGACCGCGGAGTAGGACGTCCGGTGATCGGCTTGATCGGGGACGGGTCTTTCCAGTACTCGATCCAGGGTCTGTGGACTGGCGCGCAGCACAACCTGCCGATCGTGTACGTCGTGATGCGCAACCACGAATACTCGATCCTCAAGTCTTTCGCCGAACTGGAGGAGACTCCAGGGGTGCCCGGTCTGGACCTTCCGGACATGGACATCGCCGCCGTTGGGCGGGGGTTCGGCTGCCGGACCGTCGATGTCACGACCACCGATGAACTCGAGAAGGAATTCACGGCCGCGGTGGAGTCGGCCAGGCCCACGGTCATCGTGGTGACCACCGAGCCGCAGAAGACCGCGCTCTGAGACGCTGTGAGGCGCTCCGAGGTGACCGTGCCGATTCAGGACAGTGGTGAGCTCACCGCCGTGTCCCACCCGGCCGGACGTCGGCGCCGACCCGGCGGCCCCACCTCCCTGAGGCCGGGCCGCCCGGACGCATGGTGATCGACTCCAGGAGCCGACATGCCCATTTACACCTGCACAACCGCCCAGGGGACGTTGACGGCCGAGACCAAGGCCGCATTGGCCGCCGAGATCACCAGGATTCACGCAGCCATCAATCATGTGCCGCCCGCCTACGTCAACGTGGTCTTTTCCGAACTGCCGGTGGACAGCGTTTTCGTCGGCGGAGAGCCAGGGACACCGTTGCTGCTCAGTGGCTGGGCGCGACGCGGCCATCCGCAGGAGGACTTGACTCGTCTGGCGCTGGAGTTGTCCGCGGCGGCTTCCCGCGTCGCCGGGGTGGCGGAGGACCGCGTCCTGGTGGTGATCCAGGACAGTCCCGCACGCTCCGCTGTCGAGGGCGGTCGGGTGCTGCCCGAACCGGGTGAGGAACAGAACATGCCGGCTGAGGCCGGGAGGTGAGGTCGGAATCGCGCGCACCGGCTGTCCGGAGCCGGGCGAGCCGGCATGTCGCCGTCCTCATGGAACGGAACGGACCGCACCGGCCCCGGCGTCCGGCGTCCTCGGCGGGAAGGGTGGCATCGGACGTGCAGGACCTTCCCGGGGACGCGCGGGCAGGCCCCTGCGCGACACCTGCGTCCTCTTTCCGCTCTTCCCCACGGATTGGAACAGGGCAATGGACCTCGGATTGCAGGACCACGTCTACGTGGTCACCGGCGGCAGCCGTGGACTGGGACCTGCCGCAGCGAAGGTGCTGACGGCCGAAGGAGCCAAGGTGGTCGTCACCGGGCGCGGTGAATCCGTCGCGGACGCTGCCCGGACCCTGGGCGGTGACGGCCATGCGGTGGGCGTGGTCGCGGACAATGCCGCCCCTGACTCCGCCGAAAAGGTCGTGGGCACGGCGATGCGTCGTTTCGGCCGTCTGGACGGCGCCCTCGTCAGTGTGGGCGGGCCGCCCGTGGGTCCCGCGATGGAGGTCGCGGACCAGGAGTGGCGGGACTCCTTCGAGTCGACGTTCCTGGGGGCCCTGCGCCTGGCGAGAACCGCCGCCAGGATGTTCACGGCCGGTGGGTCGATCGCGTTGGTCCTGTCGTCCTCGGTCCGCGAGCCCATTCCCGGGCTGGCCGTCTCCAATGGCCTGCGCCCCGGGCTTGCCATGGTGGCCAAGACACTCGTCGACGAACTGGGGGGTTCCAAGATCCGGGTGAACGGCATCATGCCCGCGTACATAGCCACCGAACGCCAGAAGGAACTCGCGGGGCTGACGGGCGGCGGGCCGCCGGACAACGCCCTGCGGCGGATGGGTGAGCCCGAAGAGTTCGCGAGGGCTGCGGCCTTCCTTCTCTCGCCGGCCGCGGGCTGCATGACCGGTGTGATGTTGCCCGTGGACGGCGGGGCACTGCGAGTGCTCTGAGGGCCGGCGGGGGAGCGGCCGGCGGGGGAGCGGCGTCCTGCGCGGTCCGACGTCAGGCGCCTGTCAGGGCCTGCTCGGCCCAGATGATCTTTCCGTTCTCCTCGTACCGCGTGCCCCAGTGCCGAGTGAGCGAGGCGACGAGGAACAGGCCGCGCCCTCCCTCGTCCTGCAGGCGGGCATGGCGCAAGTGCGGGGCGGTGTCGGCGTCGTCGCGGACTTCCACGGTCAGTGTCCGGTCGAGGATCAGACGCAGCCGGATCGGCCCGGTCGCGTGCCGGATCACATTGGTGGCGAGTTCGCTGACGACCAGGTCGACGACGGGGGCGTGTTCCTCCAGTCCCCACTCCTCCAGCCGGCCATGTGCCGCTCGCCGGGCCTCGCGGACCGAGAGCGGCTCGGGCGGGAAGGTCCAGGAGGCAATGCGGTCCGGAGGGAGGCACCGGGTCCTGGCCACGAGCAGCGCGGCCCCGTCCTGCGGGATTCCGCGCAGCACTCTGTACGTCGCGGTGTCGCAGATTTCATCGGGGGCGGACGTGGGGTCGGCCACGGCGTCGCGCAGTCGGGCGACGCGGTCGGCGGCCTCCGTCGGATAGCGGCCCGCGCTGCCGTCCGAATGCAGGGCCAGCAGACTTCCGGGCGGTATTTCCGTGGTAAGGAGTTCGTACGGCACGCCCTGGCCGAGCGCTGCTCCGCGCGGCACCTCGAGCGTGCTGACGACGCCCTCCGGGCTGGTGAGGAGGGGACTCTCGTGTCCCGCGGAAGCCGCCGCGCACCGCCTGGTGATCGGGTCGTACGTCAGGTACAGGCACGAGGCGGTGAACGGCGGCCGTGCCTGGTGCAGTGTCATCGGGTCCGCGTCCTGCTCCCGCGCCAGGCTCTGGGCCACGTCGTCGAGGTGGGTCAGCAGTTCGTCGGGCGGCAGGTCCATCGAGGCCAGGGTGGAGGCGGCGGTGCGCAGTCGACCCATCGTCGTGGAGGCCTGCAGGCCCTCCCCCGGCACATATCCGATCACCAGACCCACCCGGCAGCTGGACAGGGGGAGGACGTCGAACCAGTGGGCACCGTAGCGCCCCGGCAGATAGCAGTAGGAGGACTCCACCGCCGCCACCCCGGGAGGCACACGCGGCAGCAGACTGCGCTGAAGCGCGGTCGCCACCGTGTGCTCACGGGTGAACCGGCGAGCGTTGTCCACGTAGACCGCCGTGCAATCGGCGAGCAGCCTTGCGAGCGACAGGTCCTCCTCGTCGAAGCGCTGGGGGCGGGTGCCGGCCCGGTAGAAACTGGCCAGTCCCAACACGAGCCCGTGTACGGTCAGCGGGGTCACGATGAGCGAGTGCACGCCCGCGCGGGTGATGTACTCGGCCCGCAGCCGGTCGTGCACCAGCCAGTCACCGGCCGCGGGCAACGACGTGACCAGCCGCGGCCGCAGATCGGCCAGTGCCTGCGTGTACGGCGTGGGGGTGGCGTAGTAGCTGGCGCTGCCCACCGGGTAGGCACCGTACTCCCCCCCACGGGCCTTGAACGCGGCACGTCTCATCGGCAGCCGGACGGTGACCGGGCCCAGCGGCGCGTCCCCGGTGAGCACGGACTCCAGCAGGTCGACCGCGATGGCGTCCGCGAAGTCGGGCACGGCCATGTCGGCGAGCTCCTGCGCGGTGCGCAGCGCGTCCAGGGAGGTGCCGATCCTGGCGCGCGCGACGCTCAGAAGATTCAGCTCCTTCTGCTTGCGTACCTGCTCCGTCACGTCATGCATCATCGCGGCGGCGCCGATGAGCCGGCCGTCGTCCTGCAGGGGGTACCCGGTGACGGCATACTCACGTCGACTTCCCGGATCGGCGGGCACCGGACGCTCGAACACCGTGGCTCCGGTCTCCAGCACCTCGCGCATGACAGGCGACAGCGGCATTCCCGAATCCAGGTCCATGAGCTTGGCACCGACAACCATCCCTGCGGGCAGACCCCGGATGGCCAGCATCGCGGGGTTTGCCCGGACAATCCGCAGGTCGGTGTCGTACACCTCGATGCCGGCCCTGGCCTGTTCGAACAAGGCCCTCTCGAAGCTGTCCGCTCGGCCCGCCCCGTCGGTGCCGGTCACGGGCCGAATCGCCGGTGTCGTTGTTCACGAGGCATGGTCGACCTCATCTCTCATCGACAGGGCCAGTTAACACGCGAATTGTCCCCGTGCGCCACCCGGAACCCAGGCCGACCGGCGTTCCGGCGGTGGCGTCGGCCGAAGCCGGCGCCGTCCCTTCACGGCCGCGATCGGCGCCCTGCCCAGGGAAGCGGCCGACGCCCGCGCACGTGCCGGCGAGAAGGCTCTCAGGAGGCGTTCCGGGCCGAACAGGAATGCCCGCGCATGCATCCCGATCTTCCCGATCATCCTGATCATCTTGATGTCCGGCGCGCCGATCGTGGTCCTGGAACGCTCCCGGCGGCACGAGCTCAGCGTGCCGAAGGCCGGGCCGGCGAGGTGCCTGCCGAGGCAGGTACTCCTCCGCGCTGACTCCCACCGAACCCCGCTATACCGCGGAGGATGGGCTCAGAACTCGAGCGAGCCAGTCGTTGCGCGTCCGGCGCGCCGCGGCCGAGACGCGTACCTGCGGACACAGCGCGTCGAATCCGTGGAAGCCTCCCGCCCAGACGTGAAGCTCTGCCTGTCCGCCGGCCGCCCAGATCCTGGTGGCGTAGTCGACGTCCTCGTCGCGGAAGACCTCTGCCGAGCCGGCGTCGACGTAAGTGGTGGGCAGGCCCGAGAGGTCGTCGGCCAGTGCAGGTGAGACGTAGCTGGGGACTTCCTCGTCGGCGAGTTCGCCGAGGACTGATCGCCATCCGAACTCGTTCATCTCGCGGGTCCAGACACCGGGCCCGCCGGAGTACTGCCGACTCGATGTCGTGATGTTGCGGTGGTCGAGCATGGGGCAGATGAGCATCTGGGCGGCGATCGGCGGAGTACCGCGGTCGCGCGCCATCAGTGCGACTCCGGCGGTGAGGCCACCACCCGCACTGGCACCCGCGACGACGATGCGGGCGGGATCCACGCCCAGGTCGTCGGCGTGCTCGGCGACCCAGAGCAGACCCTGGTAGCAGTCGTCGACCAGAGTCGTACCGGTGACCTCGGGCGCCAACCGGTAGTCCACGGAGATCACGACCGCGCCGAACCGCTCGAGCCACTCCAGCGGGATGTCGATCTGCGAGAAACGGTCCCCCATGATCATCCCGCCGCCGTGCATCCAGTAGATGCACGGCGCCCCTGCGGTGCGACCGGCCCCGCCGGGGCTGAAGATCGAGAGCGGGATCTGCGCGCCGTCCGGGCTGGGAACGGCGACCTCGCACCGGTCGACCGCACGACCTTCGAGGAAGGTCTCGACCGGCGTCGGCGGGAGCCGGCGCAGCTGCGCGACCGTCTCTGTGCTGAGCTGTGACATGAGCGGCATGTCGGCAAGCAGCGCGCTCAGTTCGGGGTCCAGGTCGGGTCGTGCCAGGGACATGGTGGGTCCTTTCGGCGGAGTTGTGGGTTCTGCCGGGTGATCAGGGAAGGTGACGGCCGGTCAGCAAGTTGCTGCAGCCGCATGACGCACGTCTGCCGGGCGTGCCGGGAGACGACGACGGTGGGTGCCGTCGGCCCGGATCGAAGGACCGGATCGACGAAGGATCGACCGACGAAGGATCGACGTACCGATCAGCGATCCCGGAAGGCAGCCATGCCACGGACCGGAACGTAGTCGGTGTACTCGGACTCCTTGGCCAGCATCCCCGCGATCCGCGACACGATGGCCTCGGCGGCCTCACCGGCGAAGATCCGGCGGTGGTCCTCCTTGCTGGTCCAGCCCTCGGTGATGTGGACGACGTCGGGGTCGGACGCCGACCGGCAGACGAGGTACACGACGCAGTGCTCGCTCGCGCCCGGGTTGCCCTCCTCCAGTCCGGTCAGCAACAGGTCGACCAGATGGTCACCCATTCCGGGTTTGGCGGTCAGGGTGGCGTTGAATCCGTATTCGGCGATCACGACAACTCTCCTGCTCAGGCGATGCGATGCGGACGTGGAATCCTCGATCAGGAACCGGCTGCCCGCCCCCCGGGAATCCGACCATTCCATTTCACCGTCGTGACCAGCGGAAACGGTAGAACGATGCTCGCCGGCTCTTGCACGATCCTCGCCTGCACGGGAGCACTACGCGGTTGGTGTGCTGCAATCGGGGCATGTACCTCGACGAGCTTCGCACCTTGCTTGCCCGGCATGCGCAGCCCGACTGGACCACCGCCATCGACGGCGTACTCATCTCGAAGGTCGAGCGGCCGAACCCGCCGACGCCGTCGACGTCCGGCACGGTGCTGGCGGTCATCGCCCAAGGAGCCAAACGCCTCGCGCTGGGTGATCGGGTGTACGAGTACCGCGACGGGCAGTACCTCGTCGCGTCGGTCGACCTGCCGGTCACCGGGCACTTCACCGAGGCCGGCCCGGAGCGCCCTGCTCTGGGCTTCGGGCTGACGCTGGAACCGTCCGCCGTCGCCGAGCTGCTGCTGCAGGCCGCACCGGGAGACATCCCCCGCGCCGGTGGCGGCGCGTTGCCGGGCATCGCCGTCAGCGACGCGCCGGCTGAGCTGCTGGACGCGGTGATCCGGCTGCTGCGCCTGCTCGATGAGCCCCGCGACCGGGCGGTGCTCGCCCCGCTCGTCAAACGCGAGATCCTGTGGCGGCTGATCACCGGCGAACAGGGCGGCATCGTGCGCCAGCTCGGCCTCGCCGACAGCAGCCTCAGCCACATCGCACGGGCGGTGCGATGGATCCGGGAGCACTACGCGCAGGCGTTCCGGGTCGAGGACGTGGCGCAGCTGTCCGGCATGAGCGTGTCCGCCTTCTACCGCAACTTCCAGGCGGTGACCGCGATGAGTCCCATCCAGTTCCAAAAGCAGATCCGGCTGCAGGAAGCCCGGCTGCTGCTGGCCACCCGCCCCAACGACGTGACTGGGATCGGCCATCGCGTCGGCTACGACAGCCCCTCGCAGTTCAGCCGGGAGTACCGTCGCCAGTTCGGCGCAGCACCCAGCCAGGACGCCGCCCGCCTGCGCCGCTCCGTGCACACCACCGCGGTCGCCCTGCCCTGACGGCTTGAAGCTGCCCGCCGCTCAGTGGGGCATTGATCTCGGAGAACAAGGCAACCAGCTGGTCCACCAGCAGAACCACCAGACGCAGCCGCATCGTCCCGTCGCCCCGCGACGCCCTGGCTCGGCGCGCATGCGGTGGGCTACGCCAAAGGCCGACCCGAGGTGTGCCGCCAGCTACCAGAGCCGGTTCGTCGTGTCAAGTCCCGTAGTCCAGTAGCAGGACAGAGCTCGTCCGATGAGGCCTACTGGATACAGGAGTATTTGGCCACCGGAGAGCGAGACGGGATCGGCAATTGACGCTGCTACCGCAGGACACGTGCGGCCGCACCAGACGATTCCGAGGAAAACTGACAGTGAATTGCACCGACTGCAGGTGAGCAACACATGTTTTCTTCTTTTTGGGACCAGAACGGGCCTCATGACCTTGCGACGCTCGGCTGCCGTGCTCCGGCAGCCGCGGTAACGGGCCACCGGGCGCAGGCCGTACGGGCCGGTGCCGACCCGAACGTCCTGGGGAAACTGTCGTGATCGACAACAGCGTTGACGGTCCCGCGGGCACTCCGGCCGACATGGTGTCCGCCGAAGACGACACAGCCACGGACGCGCGGGCGGTCGGTACGGAGGTGCTGCTGGCGGAGGTGTTGGCCGGTGTCCTGGAGATGGAGCGGGTGCCGGTCGACGGTCACTTCTTCACCGACCTGGGTGCCGATTCCCTGGTGATGGCCAAGTTCTGTGCACGGGTGCGAAAGCGGGACGACCTGCCCACCGTGTCGATGAAGGACGTATACCAGCATCCCACGATTCAGAGTCTGGCCGCAGCTTTCGCGGAGACCGGTCCCTCTCCGGCACAGGCGGACGTGCCGTCCGGCGTGGTGGTGGAGTCGCCTTCCGGGTCCTCGGTCGGTACGGAGGTGCTGCTGGCGGAGGTGTTGGCCGGTGTTCTGGAGATGGAGCGGGTGCCGGTCGACGGTCACTTCTTCACCGACCTGGGTGCCGATTCCTTGGTGATGGCCAAGTTCTGTGCACGGGTGCGAAAGCGGGACGACCTGCCCACCGTGTCGATGAAGGACATTTACCGAAACCCCACGGTCCAGAGCCTGGCGGCCGCACTCGGCATTCCTGAGGCCTCTCCGGCCCGCTCGCATGTCCCTTCACAGCCCGGGACGCTTGCCGATCCGTCGGCCGACGAGTCGGCCGGGGCAGTGCCGCCGGCGGCGGCCGGCCCGTGGCAATACGTCGTGTGCGGGGTGCTCCAGGTGCTGATCTTCCTTGGCATGTCCTTCCTCGGCGCCCTGGTGTTGACACGCGGTTTCGAGTGGATCCTGGACGGTTCGGGTACGGCCGACTTCTATCTGCGGTCGGCACTGTTCGCCGGCATGAGTTTCGCCGGCCTGTGCGCCCTGTCCGTCGTGGCCAAGTGGACGCTCATCGGCCGCTTCACTGCCCGCCGAATACCGGTGTGGAGTCTCGGCTACGTGCGTTTCTGGTGCGTGAAGTCCCTGATCCGTACGAGTCCGATGCGCCTGTTCGTCGGCACGCCGCTGTATGTGCTGTATCTGAGGGCGCTGGGCGCGAGCATCGGCCGCGGCGTCGCGATCCTTTCCAGGAATGTGCCGGTGGGAACCGACCTGCTCACCATCGACGAAGGCACCGTCGTCCGCAAAGACGTGTTCTTCTCCTGCTACCGAGCGCATGCCGGGGTGATCGAGACGGGTCCGGTCACTCTCGGGCGGAATGTGACCGTCAGCGAGCAGACCGTCCTCGACATCGGCACGTCGATGGGGGACGGGGCCCAACTGGGACACGCCTCCTCCCTCCAATCCGGGCAGGCCGTCCCGGCCGGTGAGTCGTGGCACGGCTCGCCGGCGCAACCGACGAATACCGACTTCCGGGCGGTCGAGCCCACCGAGTGCGGCACCCTGCGCAAGACCCTCTACACCGCGGCGCAGCTTCTGGTCGTGCTGGGTGTGTACCTGCCGCTTGCGCTGGCCGGCGTGAGCATCGTGCTCACCGCGGTGCCGCGGCTCGACGTCCTGCTGAACCCCGAGCCGGCCTTCACGAGCCCGGGGTTCTACCTGGATGCGCTCACCGCCTCCCTGGTGGCCTTCTTCGGCGGTCTGCTGGTCGCTCTGGTGACGGTGAACACGGCGCCGCGGATACTCAGCCCGGCGATCAGGCCCGGCAGGATCTACCCGCTGTACGGATTCCACCACGGTCTGCAGCGGGCACTCCTGCGGATGACCAATGTCAGGTTCTTCGTCCTGCTCTTCGGCGACAGCTCCGCGATCGTCCACTACCTCCGCTGCCTCGGCTACGACCTGTGCCGTGTCGAGCAGACCGGGTCCAACTTCGGCTCGATGGTCAAGCACGACACCCCCTACCTGAGCCAGGTCGGCAGCGGAACGATGGTCGCCGACGGCCTGTCGATCATCAACGCAGACTTCTCCAGCACGTCCTTCCGCCTCTCCCCGGCCTCGATCGGGCCGAACAGCTTCCTCGGCAACAACATCGCCTACCCCTCACGCGGCCGCACCGGAGACAACTGCCTGCTCGGGACGAAGGTCATGGTCCCCATCGACGGGCCCGTCCGTACGGGCGTGGGTCTGCTCGGCTCGCCCAGCTTCGAGATCCCGCGCACGGTGCAGCGCGACAGGCAGTTCGACCACCTTGCCGAAGGCGACGAACTACGCCGCCGCCTGGCAGCCAAGAACAAGCACAACGCGCTCACCGCGAGCCTGTACCTGCTGATGCGCTGGTTCCACTTCTTCGTCGTCGCCCTCATCGCCATGGCCGCCGTGGACCTCTACCACACCACCGGAGTACCGGCGATCGCGCTGACCACCTTGCTCACCCTGATGTTCACCGTTGTCTTCTATGCGCTGGTCGAACGGATCGTCACGATCTTGCAGCCGGTGAAACCGCTGTACTGCTCGATCTACGAGCTACCGTTCTGGCGCCATGAACGGTTCTGGAAACTGACGACCCACCGATACATGCAGCTCTTCAACGGCACCCCGTTCAAGAGCCTGGTCTGGCGGCTGCTGGGCGTCAGGATCGGCCGCAGGGTCTTCGACGACGGCTGCTCACTGGTCGAGCGGACCCTGGTCAGCATCGGCGACGGCTGCACCCTCAACGCCGGGTCCATCATCCAGTGCCACTCGCAGGAGGACGGGGCCTTCAAGTGCGACTACGCCACGCTCGGCGCGGGCGTGACCCTCGGCGTCGGGGCGTTCGTCCACTACGGCACCACGATCGGCGACCACGCCCAGCTGGCCGCCGACTCGTTCCTGATGAAGGGCGAGGAAGTTCCCGCACACGCGGGGTGGGGTGGCAACCCGGCCCGGGAAACGGGTGCCGTCACCGAGCCGCGGATCCATCGGCAGACAGGCGGACGTGATGACGTACGGACCGGTTCCGCCGAGCGATGCCCGACCCTGCGCCCACAGTGAACCCGCCCTCGGTCATCGGTCACTCCGACGCGGCACCGCTGCCAGAGCAGGCGCGACGCACGCCCGTTGAGGGAGTGGTCGGCTTGTCCACAGCCTCGCCACGTGGCGATGATGGGGACCGGCCAACGATTCAACGGCACACGGCGGCACGGAAGCTGCCACTACGTCACCCGGATCCGGGCCATCAGCCGGTTCAGACCCGATGCACCCGGTATTCGGTGATCTGGTAGTCGGCCTCGTCATCGATGGAATTCTTGCGCCAGTCGAGATGGATCTCGGTGGGGTGTCCGTCGGCCGCGAATTCCGCTCGCGCGACGTCGGCCCTGTCCTCACGGGCTTGTCGGAATTCCTGCAGAAGATCTCCCAGTGTCGGCATGCTCTGCAGACCGGCCGTGACGGTGCGCCGAGCCTGCTCATCGAGGCCGACCGCCTTGACGACCTTCCCGTCCTCCACCGTGATGCGGTACTGCCCGAGGCCGTTCCGCTCCCCGCCTTCGGACAGCAGTCTGAAGGAGTACCGGCCCGGCTCGGTCCACGCGGCTGACTTCGGTGTCCGAGCACCGTGGCCCGCCGACGGTTCGGACCCGGCTTCGGAGCCGCAGCCGGCCGTGACGAGCGCAAGCGCGGCGGCCGCGAGGAGGAGGGGCGAACGGGTTGCCGTCATGGCGTGCCTTCCGGTGAGTCACTGCCGCTTCGACGAATTCGCCCCCTATGCGGTTCCGGCTCGTGTGGGGACTCCGCCGACCCCCGCTCGAACGCCGCGACCCGGCGCCCGGCCGATCCGTCCGGCCGCTATGTGATCACCGCGACCGTTGCCTCGGAGCTGTCGGGATGCAGCGAGTTGACGCTGGGTACCTCCGACTCTGTCGCGGGGTTTCCGCCCCACCGGGCGTGGGCGGGGACTTCCTCGCCCTTCATCAGGAAGGAGTCCGGCGCGAGCACTGCGCCGTCGCCCATCGTCACGCCGTAGTGCACGTGGGCGCCGACGCCGAGGGTGCAACCGTTGCCGAGCGTGCTGTGGTCGGACTTGAAGGTGCCGTCCTCCTGGGAGTGGCACTGGATCTTGCTTCCCGCGTTGAGCATGCAGTCGTCACCGATAGTGGTCAGCATCCGTTCCGTCAGATAGCAGCCGTCGTCGAACACCCTGCGGCCGAGCCGGACCCCCAGGAGCCGCCAGATCATGTTCTTGAAGGGCGTGCCGTTGAACACCTCGAGGTATTCGTCGGGCACCTTCCAGAGGCGTTCGTGCCACCAGAAGTACGGCTCGTATATGGAGCACAACTGCGGTCGTAGCGCCCGGAAGGCCGTGATGCAGCGCTCCACCAGGACGTAGTAGAGGGCGGAGAACGCGAGCGAGACGACCAGGAACGCGGCGATCACCACTGACCCGAGAAAGCCGTAGAGATCTGCGGAGGCAAGGCCGACCGCGGTGAGCACGAAGACGTACATCCACCGCACGAACAGGAAGTACACCATCGAGCGGATGTTGTAGCGGTTCTTCGCCGCGAGATTGTGGCGCAGTTGATCGCCGGCCCGTAGGTGGTCGAAGCGGGTGTCGCGCTCCACCGACCGGGGAATCTCGAAGCAGGGTGAGCCGAGTAGCCCCACCCCTTCGCGCACCTCGCCGTCCAGCGGAACCATCACCTTCGTGGCCAGGAGGCAGTTCTCGCCCGTCCTGGCCCCCGAGGGATAGGCGATGTTGTTTCCCAGGAAGTTGTGTGCCCCGATCGACGCCCGGGTCACACGGAACGACGTGCTCGAGAAGTCCGCGTTCATGATCGAAAGTCCGTCTGCAATCATCGTCCCGCTGCCGACGGAGCTCAGATACGGGGTCTCGTGCTGCACTTCGGTGCCGAAGTTCGACCCGGTCTGCTCGACCCGGGACAAGTTGTATCCGAGGGCACGCAGGTAGTGGACGATGTAGGAGCTGTCGCCGAGCAGCCACTTGAAGAACTTGATGTTGGTCATGCGGGCGATCGTGCGGTGCACCGAGTACTGGAATCCGTACAGCGGATAGACCTTGTCCGGCTTGACCACCAGGTTCAGCAGACGGGGAACGGTGACCACTACGGCCAGGCCCACGATGACGGCTCCGAAGAACAACACGGCGGATATCGCCAGCGCGTCGACGTAGAGCACCGGCGTCGTCAAATCCACCCTGCCCGGAGCCAGCATCCTTCCGAACGCCGGTATCGCGGTCAGCACCATGTAGGCGCCGCCGATGGTCAGCGGTGTGTACAGGAACAACGTCTGCAGGACGGTGACGAGGCCGTAGCCGGCCCGGCGCAGCGGGCCGCATTCCGTCGGCTCGATCCTCACGTAGTCGGTGTCCGTGGGCTCTGCCGGTGAGCCGTGCCAACGTTCGCCGGCCGGCACCGTCTGGCCGCTGTACAGCGCGGATGTGTGCCCGAGTTGCGACCCGTCACCCATCGAGGTGTCGATGTCGAGCACGGTCTTCTCGCCGATGAATACGTCCCGGCCGATGGTGATCCGACCGGTCCGAATTCGTCCCGCCTGCGCTCGGTAGCAGTGGAGGTACGCCTCCTTGCGGACCACCGTGCCGGCGCCGATCGTGAGCAGGTCGGTGCAGACCGGCACGGTGCGGGACAGGATCGTGACGTCCTTGCCGATCCGCGCGCCGAGGGCACGCAGATACAGCACGTACAGAGGATTGCCGACGAAGAAGACCATCGGGTTGGCGTGGATCAGAACCTTGACGGTCCACAAGCGCAGGTAGGTCAGACCCCATACCGGGAACTCGCCCGGTCGCCACCGGCCGATGAGGATCCATTTGGCCACGATCGGGAACGTGCACATGGTCAGCAAGCTTGCGCCACCGAAGAGGGCGGATCGTATGTAGAAGTCGACCAGGTCCGCACCGTCGGCGACCCATTCGAATCCGCGGGCGGCGATGAATCCGGCGGCGGTGGAGTAGCCGAGGAAGACCAGGAGTTGTGCCACACCGCAGAGGACGTACCGCAGTGTGCTGGCAGGTGCGACCGGCTCCGGCTCTTCCGGGACCGATGGTTCGAGAGGGGGAGAAGCTGTGTCCGCGAGTGCCGTCGCCAGGCTCCGGATCGTGGGGTACTGGTAGATGTCTTTCATCGACACCGACGGCAGGTCCGCCCGCTTCCTCACCCGTGCGCAGAATTGGGCCATCAGCAGCGAGTTGGCCCCGAGGTCACTGAAGAAATTGCTGTCGACCGACACGGTCTCGACGCACACGACGTCAGCCAGTACTGCCGCGAGATTTCTCTCGGTGTCCGCCACCGGGGCGGAGTCACCGCGCTTGGTGAGCGCAGGTTCATCCGGCCCGGGCGTCAACACTTCGACAGATTTCTCCACCATGCGAACTCCTCGTGGAATTTTCGACCACCATCGGCCGCTCTGGCCGGGCACCCGGTACCCCCGCGTTCCGGTTGACTGCAGGAATCAGCAATCGGACTCGGAAGCCACGAGGTTGTGAGTTCTTCCCTGGTCACAAGACCAACACGGATGTCAGTCTCCGCCGACCACTGCGGGGCTGCCACTCGAGTTCGCCGTGCCGACGCGGCGTGGACTCGGGACGCCGTAACACTCGGTGTCGCAATCCCCAGTCCTGGCGGACGGACGCCCTGCTCCATCAATCTCTCCCTGCCGCGCTGGGGGCCGGCGCAGGCACTTTCGGTGAGGGGACAGCCCTTCACCCGATTGCCGACTTGACGGCCAAGCGTCCTGACGGCATCGAAGGGGAGCCTCAGAAGTGGGGTTCGCCGTGACCGGCTCCACGTTCCTCGGACCTGCACGCGCATTGTCCACTCATGTTCCGCCGAAGGAGTGACCCGGCATGCTCCGTTCGGGGTCTGGGCGGGACAGTGAGGAACGTCTGGCGAGTGGGACGGCCCCTGCAGGCCGCTGCGTCGTCCGAACACTCTTCCTCCGACGGACGATCGGCTGGGGCCAGGCCACGCGGGCGTGCACGAACGCCATTTACCCGCAGGGCGATGTCGCGCCGACGGCAACCGCTACACATGCGCGGCCGTCTTCCCCGGATGCGGCCCTTTGCGGCTGCGCGGCCGCCGCAAGCGGTGTCACCAGGTGGCGGCCAGGTCGAGGAGGTGGTCGCGTACCCGAGTGACGTGCGGGTTCTCGGGCGCGCCCGGGCGCTGAACGAGGTAGCCGGTGTTGATGGGCGGGTCGTCGGTCTCGTGGAGGGGGACGAGGGCGCCGGAGGCGAGTCCGCCTTCGCAGAGATAGCGTGGGGTGGTGGTCACTCTTCAACCTCCCCCGTGACGTCCTTCCTCAGGTTCTCGCCCTGTTCGCTCGCGCCCTGAAGCCAGGCGGACACTTCATCACCGCGACACACGTCGGCGACGAAGACGCGGTGCGCACCGAGGCCTACGGAGGTGTACCCGTTCGTTGGACGACACACAAATGGCGGCCGGAACAACTCGTGGACCTGGTGGAGCAGGCCGGACTGCGCCCGGTCGCCGAACTTCGGCTCCCCGCGGATGAGCAAAGCGGGCCGGGTGTTGTCATCATGGCCAAGCGACCCGGCTGAGGATCGGGCGTAGGGAGGGGCACAGGGCCCGTGCCGTGCAAGGCTCCTCCGGACGGTTGCGACGCCGGTTGTAAGGTGCGCCTCTACCGGTCACAGGCGTGGCGGGCCACGGTCGGTGCTTGCGGGCCCCGACCTCGTCGGCGAGCTGCGGGACGGCGTCGCAGAGGTCGCCGGCCCCGCCGTCGACCAGGCGGCAGAGCGGTTCCTCGGCGCCTGTGCCGATCGCCACGATCGTCGTCGACGTCAGCGTGCAGGCTGGTGCCGGATCGCGCCCGAGAGTCCCGAGGCAATGAACAACTGCGGGAACACGCTCCTGCCGGGTCGGGCCGGCCTGCGGGTATCAGAAGGACGCCGTCCAGCTGATTCCGCCCGGGCAACGGGCCGGCGCACCCGCCGTCCGCCGACCGGCGCCGGCGGATCGACGCCCTAGGCTGCCACCCGGCACCGGCCTCGACCCAGGAGCGCACATGATGTTCGACCCCGCCCGGAAGCACCCGTATCCCGACGCCCTTCGACCGGACGAAGCACCTGCGCCGCACGCACTGCTCACGCCGCTGATCGGGTTCATCGGCACCTGGGTCGGCCGGGGCCGCGGCGAGTACCCGACGCTCGCCGAGGAGTTTACGTACGCGCAGGAGGTCACCTTCAGCCACGACGGGAGGCCCTTCCTCCACTACGAAGCGCGCGCCTGGCTCCTCGACGCGGACGGCACCCCGCTGCGGCCGTCGGCTCGGGAGAGCGGCTGGTGGCGGCTCCAGCCCGACGGGCGCGTGGAGGCACTGATCACCCAGCCCACCGGCATCGCGGAGATCTCGGTCGGCCGTGCGGACGACGGCGCGGTCGACCTCACCACGCATCAGGTGGCTCTCGCTCCCACCGCCAAGGAGGTCAACGCCACCCGTCGCCGCTACACCCTGACGGACGAGGACACACTCGACTTCGTCCACGACCTCGCTGCGGTCGGTCAGCCGCTGCAACACCATCTGTCGGCACGACTGCACCGCCGGGGCAGAAGCTAGCGCCGCGTCAAGAACGTGCGAGATGCGTCGGCAGAGGTGTCGAAGGGACGCGGTGCCCCGCGGCGCACTCCCCGCACACGCGCCAGGCGATCCGGCACCCGGTCAGGCGCCGCTTCCGTGCCCCACGCGGCGTCGAGGTCGGGAACCAGGAGAAAAATCCGTGTCCCGGACCAGGACTTGGCGTACAGTGGACGTACCGACGCGGGGTGGAGCAGCTCGGTAGCTCGCTGGGCTCATAACCCAGAGGTCGCATGGTTCAAATCCTGCCCCCGCTACCAACTCCGGCCCCTCGACGCTCAGTCGTCGAGGGGCCGGACGCATGGACGGCCCCTGCCTCAGCGGGCCGGGGCCGCGGAAACTTCCCCTGTGCTGGGGCGTGAAGGCCGTGGGCTCGAAGCCGCCTCAAGTAGGCCAACGTCAGCCTTCACGAGCCCAAGCGGGTCGCGAAGGCCGACGTCACGTGGGCCCCGAATGAATCAACGGCATCGCGGCAGGGGCGCGGCGCCCGGGGTCTTGACGCCTGCGTACGGCTCAGCAGCCGCCGCAGTTGTAGTACGTCACGTCCCAGTGATTGCCCTCGTCCGCGTAGATGTTTCCGGACGCGGACTTCCATTGCGGTGCACCGTCACCGCGCAGGCCGATGTAGGTGAAGTTGTTCTTGATGTAGTTCCCGACGCAGGTGTACTTGCTGTAGTCGAGCTTGTAGCCGTTCCAGTGCGAGTACGTGCCGCCGGCGTGCCCGGTCTCCGTACCGCCGGTGATGTTGAGCGCGCAGCCGCTTGCGCTCCTGAGCGTCTGAGCTCCCTTCGCGGTGGCGAGGTTGAGCTGCTCGAAGGACGTACAGGTCGGATTGTTCCGGTTCGAGCAGCCGCCGGACGAGGACCAGGTGATTCCGGACGAACTGAACATCGAGGTCGCGGTGCCATGGCTGATCTTGGTGACGGCGTGCGCGTCGGTGGCGCCGGTGACGACGCCGAACCCCGGGGCGAACAGCGCGCCGAGGACGAGCGCAAGCGCACTCAGGACCGTGCGGATCTTCATGTTGCGGTTTCCCTCCTGCTGACCGTGCTGACCGTGCAACTGATGACGGTGCTGCTACTGGTGCCCGTACTTCTGATGGGACGGGAGTGCAGGTGGAGCACAGCGATGATGCCCGAGGTCTACGCGCGTCCGCCAGAGGGCGGCAGCGTCGTTCAGTCTGGACGGGAAGTCGCAGCACTGACTCGGCGGTTGAGCTGCGCTCGGCGGTTGACGGCGATGCGGCGGCACCTCGCACTGGTGGGAAGCGGGGTGCTGCCGTTGGCCACGCGATCTGCACCGGCCATGTTGGCCGGCGACAGTGATGCATCCAGAGCACCACTGGTGCGGATACCGCGGAAGAGCACACTGTGATCCGCGGCGCGGTCTACCGGGGGTACGGCAGAACCCCCAAGGCCGGTGCCCTGGCGCCCGACAACACCAAGGGTGTCGTTCTTCTGGCTGCGAGGCCGAGCCGCCCGAGGAGCGGGGCGGGTGGTCCACGGTCACGGTGCGCTCCAGGCCGGAGCCCTTGACCTTGGCGGAGTGCCAGGTCCTGCCCTTCGAAGGAGACCTCGGTAGTGAAGGTGCGGATCGCCGATTCGGGGGTGCCGGTCTCACGCTGGATCAGGACCGCGTCCTCGGCTGCGGTCTGTCGGCGCCACCGCTCGCCGCACATCAGCGTCGGCCACGAGCCCCGCTCCCGGCCGAGGTGCCGGCAGCCCCGACGCGATGGCGGGCGGGTTGAGCTCGCCCAGTAGATTCGTACGCCATGACGCAACTGCATCTTCTGTACGACCGCGACTTCCGCGAACAGGCGGGGCGGGCCAAACTGTGGGGGGCGGTGCTCCTCGGCGTTGCGGGACTCCTGTGGGTGTGGTTCGCCGTCCTGCTCTTCACGCCCTACCAGTTCGACGACGGCTACAGCGACCCCGTGAACTGCGACTCGCCGTTCTTCACCGACCGCTCGGACGCGAACGCGGCGGCCGCGGAAGGCAGTTCGTGCGTCGCCGAGCGCGACTGGCCCGAACTGCTCGCGGTGCTCGGCGGCTCCGTGCCGTTCGCCGTCACCGGGACGGTCCTCTACACCACCGGCGCCGTCAGCAAACGGATCAGCGAGCACGCCGCCGAGATCGCCCGGCTGAAGGAAGCCGACGCGTAGCCCGGCCGCGGCCGCGCCCTCGAGAGCCCGGCCGCCAATGCGCGGCACCAAGCCGGGCATCCGAGTGCGCCGGTGGGCGAATTCCGTGACCTCGCCGCGGGAATGACCCGCGATCATCCACCTGGCCACGTCCGCTCTCGGCCGCCACCTGCGTGCGCTGGGCGATGTCGGGCGCGCCCCCGCCCGCCGGAAGGCACCCGCCGTACGCGCCGTACCCGCCGCTTCGCCGAACCGCGCGGAGACGGCTCGATGCCCGCTTCCTGAGCGCCTCGAGCCACGATCCCGAAGATGTCAATGCTGAGTAAACCTGACATTCACAGTCAATATGGATACCAATGCAGGGACTCCGGCCGAGCCGCGTCCAGCTCACACCCCTGGCCCGGCGCATCAGCGTGGACCTGAACCGGAAAGTGGACACCACCATGAAGACACCCACGATCGTCACGCCTCAGGAGTGGGAGGCAGCGCGCCTGCAGCTGCTCGTCAAGGAGAAGGAGCTGACCCGCGCCCGCGACGCGCTCGCCGCGCAGCGGCGGCGCATGCCTTGGGTGGCGGTGGAGAAAGGGTACGAGTTCGACGGACCCGAGGGTAAAGCGAGCCTGCTCGACCTGTTCGCAGGCCGTCGTCAGCTGATCGTCTATCGCGCCTTCTTCGAGCCCGGCGTGAGCGGCTGGCCCGACCACGCGTGCGTCGGCTGTTCCATGGTGGCCGATCACGTCGCTCACCTCTCCCATCTGAACGCCCGCGACACCACGCTCGTCTTCGCCTCGCGTGCGCCGCAGCCGGACATCGAGCGTGTGAAGGCACGGATGGGCTGGACGATGCCCTGGTACACCATGACCGACGAGTTCGACACCGACTTCGGTGTGGACGAGTGGCACGGCACGAACGCGTTCATCCGCGATGGCGAGAGCGTGTTCCGCACGTACTTCATCAACGTCCGCGGCGACGAGGCGCTGGGGACCACCTGGAGTTACCTCGACATGACCGCGCTCGGGCGTCAGGAGGCATGGGAGGACTCGCCCGAGGGCTACCCCCAAACCGCGCCGTACGAGTGGTGGAACTGGCACGACGCATACGGCGGCTCGGAGCCGGCCCAGGGCTGAGGACTGTTCGACGCGCCGTACGCGGCGTTCGTCGCCCGCCCGGGACCAGGCCGGACGGCCGAGCATGGGCGACTTGGCCCGTGCGCTGCGCCCGTGGTGGCCGTCGCCCGCCGATGTGTCGCACGTCGGTGCGGATGATCGCCGGCGCACCGGTGTGCCTCCGTGCTCCTTCACCACCTCGGGCACGGACCAAGAGGTGATCAGATTGTGCATGACCGTGCCGGTGCCGCCGTCGCGGGCCGGCTCGCGCGCGGGCCCCAGCGCCGTGAGGGCCGATGGGGAGACCGGGTCGCCGTGCTCGCCGACCGCGAATCAGCGGTCGGCGTCACCGTCGAAGGCCGGCCCGAGGTCCGCGCCCTCCGCACGCCGCTGCAGGTCGACGATGTTGGCCGGATCGAGCGGATTGGCCTCATGGTGGAGGAAGGCGCCGTCCAGCTCGACGTACATGGGCACCAGCTCCAGCGGCAGTCCGGCCGGCACGGTGTGCCTGCCCATGCCGTTGCCCGCATCGACCACGCCCTTGAGGGGCCGGACGCCGCTCAGGCCGACCGGAGACCGCAGATGCTGTGCGGCTGTCGGCCGAGTTGCAGATCATCAAGGCCATCGTCCCCCCGAATCGTCCCCGGTACCGGCGGGACCGCACTGCATCGGCCGAGGCCAGGACACGTTGCCGGCGTCCGGAGGGCACATCCGCAAGGGCACCGGATATCGCGCAGCCGCGCCCGGCACGTGCATACTCGGGCCCTGCGGGGGCATCGGCACCCGCCAGCAGCGGGAGGTACACATGGTGTCGTCGTCGGGGACGGAACCCCGGAAGGTCACGATCCATGACGTCGCCCGGTCCGCCGGTGTGTCCCGTCAGACCGTGTCGCGGGCGCTGAACGACAAGGACGAGATCGATGGCTCCACCAAACAGCGCGTGCTCGACGCCGCCCGCGAGCTCGGCTACCGGCCGAGCCGGTTCGCCCGCGGCCTGGTCCGGCAGGACACCACCACCATCGGGTTGGTGATTCCGGACCTGCTCAACCCGTTCTTCACCGAGGTCGCCGCGGCGGCGCTGGAGGCGGCACGGGCCCGTGGCTGGCACGTTGTCGTGTACGACACCGCGGACAGGGCGGAAGAGGAGCTCGGCACGCTTCAGGTGATCGGCTCACAGGTGGATGCGGTCATCGGCTACTTCAGCTGCTCCGAGGACGAACTCGAGGTGTTCACCCGTGGCATCCCGGTGGTGCTCATCGGCCGTGAGCACCACACGCCGCGGTTCAGCTCGATCCGGATCGACGGTGAGGAGGGTGTCCACGCCGCGGTTGCGCACCTGGTCGCTGAGGGCCACACACGGATCGGCATGCTCGATCACGACGGCCGCGCCGAGCCGAGCATCCGGCGCGACTGGTTCGCGACGGCCGCGGCGGCGTACGGGATCGACGCGGGCATGGTGGTCGGCGCGGACCAGTCGGCCGACGGCGGCGGAGCGGCGCTCGAGGCCTTGCTCACCGCTCATCCGGACGTCACCGCGGTCTTCACCTTCAACGACATCATCGCGATCGGCGCCCTGCGCGAGGCACGCCGGCTCGGCAGGAGCGTCCCCCGGGATCTCGCCGTGATCGGCTTCGACGGTCTGAGGCTCGGCGCGCTCGTGGAGCCCCCGCTCTCCAGCGTCGCCCTCGACACGCGAAAGCTCGGCGCGCTCGCCATCGACCAGGTCGCACGGCTGCTGACCGGGGCGAACCCGCTCGGGGCCGACGACCTCGTCGTCCGGGCCGAGTTGCGGTTGGCCGGGTCCGCTTAACCTGCCGGACTCGTGCGCGACCCAAAAGTCTTGACACTCGATCGCACCGGAGCGCACACTTCCGAACAATTATTCAAGCCCCCGTGAGCGCTCCCGTGAACGTTCACGTGAACGCTCACGGGGACGGAAATACATGGTGTTTGTCCCTTCCTGCCACGGCGCTCGGCGCTTGTACCGACACCGTTGCGTCCTGTCCATTCCAACCAGAAGGCATCCCGGAACCACTTGCCTGAGGTGTCAACGTCGACCCGGCTGGCGACGCCGTCGCCAGTCGCTCTCTGGAACGGAAAATATGAGCAGCACAGTCACGCGCATCCGCCTGGCCGTCGTCGCCGCGGCAGCCAGCATCGCCGTACTCGCCGGGTGCTCGTCGCCCGCTTCGTCGGGTGATGCGTCCGCAGCCTCCTGTGAGCCCGCGAAGGGCAAGGTCACCCTCCAGTACTGGAACACCGTTCCGGGCATGGACCAGGTCGTCGCCCTGTGGAACAAGAAGAACCCGAACATCCAGGTCGAGACGAAGAACATCTCCAACGACCAGTACGGCACCCTCGGCAACGCCCTCAAGGCGGGCAAGGCACCGGAGCTCGCGCAGGTCGGCTACGACCAGCTCCCCAACCTGCGCTCCCAGGACGCCTTCGTCGACGCCTCGGCCTGCTCGGCAGCCATCGCGGCCAAGTCGAAGTTCGTGCCCTGGACCTGGTCGCAGACCAGCTTCGGCGGCACCGGCGTGTTCGCCCTCCCGCAGGACACGGGCCCGATGGCACTCTACGTGCGCAACGACATCTTCAAGCAGCACGGCCTCGCGATCCCGAAGACCTGGGACGAGTACGCAGCGCAGGCGCAGAAGCTGCACAAGGCGGACCCCAAGCTCAGCATCACGTTCTTCGACCCGAACAACGCCGAGTGGTTCAACGGACTCCTGTGGCAGAACAACGCCGAGATGTACGACTACTCCGGCGACAAGTGGCACGTCACCGTGGACTCCGACCAGAGCAAGCAGGTCGCCGAGTACTGGCAGAAGCTGATCGCCGCCAAGCTCGTCCGCACCGACCTCGCCCACGGGTCGACCCAGATGTACGCCGCGTACCAGAAGAACCAGATCGCCAGCTACGTCGGCGCCGCCTGGGGCTACAGCATGTTCCGCGACAACCTGCCCGACCAGGCCGGCAAGTGGTCGATCGTTCCGATGCCGACGTGGGGCTCGAGCGCCGCATCCGGCAACTGGGGCGGATCCACCGTCGCGTTCATGAAGGGCAACACGCATCTGTACGAGTCGGTCAAGTTCAACTCCTGGCTGAACACCGACCCGGAAGCCCTCGCGCTGGAGAACAAGCTGGGCGGCCTCTACTCGGCAGCCAATGCCGGTCTGGAGCTTCCCGCGCTCTCGCGGGGCGTCCCGTACTACAACAACGAGAAGATCTTCGACGTCTTCGCCGACTCGTCCAAGAACATCGACACCAGCTTCACCTGGGGGCCCACCCAGAAGACGGTGAACCTGGCGCTCCAGGACGCGATGGCCAAGGCGGCGGCCGGCGACGGCACGCTCACCGACGCACTCTCGGCCGCTCAGGCGGCCGCGCTGAAGTCGATGAAGGATCAGGCGATCCCGGCTACAGCGGGCAAGTGACCGCGGCATGACGGACATCGCAACCCGCGCGACGCGCGTGGTGGCGGCGCCCGGGGTCCGCCGTCGTCTCAACGGCGGCGGCCCCCGGGCAGGCACCATCGTCGCGTTCCTGATCCCGTTCTTCCTTCCGTTCGTGCTGTTCTACCTGGTGCCGATCGTCTACGCGATCTGGCAGAGCTTCCTCGTCGTGCGCCGCACCGGCGGCCAGTACGGCACGTCGTACACGACGTTCGGCGGTTTCGAGCAGTACGTGCACGTGTTCCAGAACACCGAGTTCTGGTCCAGCATCGGGCGCATCGGACTCTTCGGCATCGTGCAGGTGCCGGTCATGCTGTTCGTCGCGCTGACCATGGCGCTGCTGCTCGACACGCCCCTGCTGAAGCTCAAGTCGTTCTTCCGCATCTCGGCATTCATGCCGTATGCCGTGCCCGGCGTCATCGCCGCGATCATGTGGTCGTACCTCTACTCGCCGCAGCTCAGCCCCGTCGTCGACCTGCTCAAGGGCATCGGCTTCCAGCCCGACTTCCTCGGCCCCGGCGCCGTGCTGTGGTCGGCGGCGAACGTCTCGACCTGGCTCTGGACCGGCTACAACATGCTGATCATGTTCTCGGCGCTGCAGTCGATCCCGCAGGAGCTCTACGAAGCCGCCAAGCTCGACGGCGCGAGCAACTGGGTGATCGCGTGGCGGATCAAAGTCCCGATCATCGCCCCGTCGATCATCCTCACCACGGTGTTCTCGATCATCGGCACGCTCCAGCTCTACGCCGAGCCGGCCGTGCTGCGGCAGATCTCCTCGAACATCTCGAGCACGTACACACCGAACATGCTCGCGTATGCGGTGGCATCCGGGAACAACTACCACCAGGCAGCCGCGATCTCCGTGGTCATCGCCGTCATCACCTTCGTTCTGAGCTTCGGGTTCATGCGACTGACCTCGAAGAAGGCGGGACTGTGAGCAACCATCCCCTGATCCGTGAAAGCCGCGTCAGCCGCACGGCTGCCATGGCTCTGATGTTCCTCCTGGCGATCTACTTCCTGCTGCCGATCTACTTTCTGATCGTCGCGGCGACGAAACCGCAGGGCGACCTCGCCTCCACCAACGGGCTGGTGTTCTCGCACTTCCACCTGTTCGACAACCTGGGCACCCTGTTCGGCCGCAGCAACGGCATATTCGGGCGGTGGGCTCTGAACAGTGTGATCTACGCGGTGCTGGGCGCGGCCGTCGGAACCCTGATCTCCGCGCTGTGCGGCTACGCGCTCGCCAAGTTCACCTTCCGGGGCCGCGAGTTGCTGTTCTCCGTCATCCTCGGCGGCGTCCTCGTGCCCACCACCGCGCTCGCGCTCCCGCTGTTCCTTCTGTTCTCGGCCACCGGGATCGTGAACACCTACCTCGCGGTGTTCCTGCCCAGCATCGTCAGTCCGTTCGGTGTCTACCTGGCCCGCATCTTCGCCTCCGCCGCCGTCCCCCAGGAGATCCTCGAGTCGGCGCGCCTGGACGGCGCCGGCGAGTTCCGCACGTTCTTCTCGGTGGCGTTCAGGCTGATGGCGCCGTCGCTGGTGACCATATTCCTCTTCCAGTTCGTCGCCATCTGGAACAACTTCTTCCTGCCGATGGTGATGCTGCAGAAGGAGTCGCTCTTCCCGATCACGCTCGGCCTGTACCAGTGGAACGGCCAGACCGCCCGTGCCCCGCTCCTCCAGGAATCCGTGATCACCGGCTCGCTCGTGTCGATCGTGCCGGTGATCATCCTGTTCGTGCTCCTGCAGCGGTTCTGGCGCACCGGACTCGCCTCCGGCTCCCTCAAGTGACTCCGCACCCCCGCTCTCCAGTCCCTCCGCATCGCCCCGCCAGCACAGAAGGTCCCGCTCCCCATGCGCAATTCCGCCGTCTTCGTGCCCCACTTCCATTGGGACCGGGAATGGTACGAGCCTTTCCAGGTGTTCCGGCACCGGCTCGTCGCCGCTCTCGACACCGTGCTGGACACGGCCGAGGCGAACCCGGACTTCCGGTTCACCGTCGACGGGCAGATGGCCGCGGTCGAGGACTACCTGGAGATGCGACCGGAGAACCGCGATCGGGTCGTGGCCCTGGTCGCCGGCGGCCGGCTCGCCATCGGCCCGTGGCTCATCCTGCTCGACGAGTTCCTCTGCTCCGGCGAGACCATCGTGCGCAACCTGCAGATGGGATGGGCGGCCGCAGCGGACCTCGGCGGCTCGATGCGCATCGGTTATCTGCCGGACATGTTCGGCCACGTCGCGCAGATGCCGCAGATCCTGGCGCGCGCCGGGATCGAGCATGCGGCGCTGTGGCGCGGTGTGCCCGGCTCCGTCGACGGTCACGCCTTCCGCTGGCGCGCTCCCGACGGCTCCGAGGTGCGCACCGAGTTCCTCTTCGACGGCTACGACAACGGCCTCGACGTCCTGCTCGTGCCCGACCAGATCGGACGCGCCCTCGACGAGTACGCGCAGATGACGGCCGATCGGTGGGGTGACGACCCGGTGCTCGCGATGGCCGGCACCGACCACAACGCGCCCGACCCGCAACTCGCGACCTGGCTGCGGCGCGCGGCCGGCGACGAGCGCGCCATCACGATGGCGACGCTCGACGAGTACATCCGCGAGCACGTGCGCGACGAGGTCTCCGCCGTCGTCACCGGTGAGCTGCGCAGCCATGTGCGCGGAAACATTCTCCCGGGCGTGCTCTCCGTGCGGCTCGGGCTCAAGCAGCGCATGGCCGTCGCCGAGCGCACCATCGACCACGCCGAGCGGGTGAACGCCCTGTGGTCCCGGCGCGACGACTCACCGTTCCTCTCGCTCGCGTGGCACAAGATCATCGAGTCGACGGCGCACGACTCGGTCGTCGGCTCCGGCACCGACGAGACCTGCGATCAGGTCGATGCGCGTCTCGCCGAAGCCACGCACACCGCACGGGCGGTCCGGGATGCGGCCCTCGCCGAGCCCGCCGCCCTGGTGCCGAGCGACGGCCACCTCGTCGCCAACCCACTGCCGTTCCCGCGCACGGCATTGGTGGAGGTGGATGTCCTGGCCCCGCCCGAGGGAACCGTTCTGGCCGCGACCGCCGCCGACGGCTCGGCGCAGCCCGTGCAGCTGGTCTCGAAGGCTCCGACCGTGCTCAGCGACGAGCGCATGGACGCCGCGCAGCTCGAACGTGTGCTGCGCCGCATCCACCGCCGCGAGCTCTTCGGGCGTCTGATCGACCACTACGAACTCACCCCGGGGTCGCTCGTCTTCCACCTCGCCGAGGTACCGACGAGCGGACCGTTCGACCTGCTGACCTTGCGCCTCAAGGTCGCTGCCGCGGCCGCCGAGCACCCCGGTGAGTGGAGGGTGCTGACACTGGAGGAAGCCCGCGCGACCGCGCTGGTGCCCGTGAACGTCCCCGCCTCCGGGCTTGCAAGTTTCCGCGTCGGACCGAGCGACCGGGCCGCCGCGCCGTCGACGGCGTTCGCACCCGCGACGGCGAGGGCCCGCGCGCTCTCGAACGGACTGGTCGAGGTCGCGGTCGCCGCCGACGGCACCCTGGACGTGACGGGGGCCGACGGCACCGTACTGCACGGAGTCGGCCGCCTTGTCGACGGCGGTGACCGCGGCGACAGTTACAACTACGCTCCGCCGGCACAGGACCTGCTCGTGGAGGAGCCGGCGGATGTCGCCGTCGAGCTCATCGAGAACGGCCCGCTGCGGTCGAGGATGCGTGTCACCCGCGTCTACGACTGGCCCACCGCGCTCTCCTCCGAGCGCGACCTGCGCAGCAGTCAGACCGTTCCGACCCCGGTGGAGACACTCGTGGAGGTGCGCGCAGGCGAGCCGTTCGTCCGGGTCTCCACGTCGTTCCTGAACCAGTCCGCCGACCACCGGCTGCGTTTCCACGTGCCGCTGCCCGAGCCGGCGGCCGTGTCCGCATCCGCCGGGCAGTTCGCCGTCACCGAGCGCGGGCTCACCGCCGAGGGCGGCTGGGGCGAATACCCGATCCCGACCTTCCCCGCGAGTTCGTTCGTGTCGGCCGGCGCCGCCAACGTACTGCTCGACCACGCCACCGAGTACGAACTCGTCGACGACGGATCCGAACTCGCCATCACTTTGCTGCGCGCGATCGGCTCGATCAGCGTCAACATCCATCCACTCCGTGACGAGCCCGCGGCAACGGAGATCCCCGCGCCGGGCGCGCAAGATCTCGGCGTGCGCATCGAGAACCGTTTCGCCGTCGTGCCCTCGGCAACCGGCTGGCAGGGCGCGAACGCGGTCGCTCTCGCCGAGGACTTCCGCAACGACGTGCTCGTCACCCGCGGGACCGCGTCCGCCGGAGGCCAACTGCCCCCCGACGCCACCGGCGTGCAGGTCCACGGTGCGGACATTCTCGTCTCGAGCATCCGCCGAGTCTGCGACGACGAGCACGGTGACGGCACCGAGGTGCGGCTGGTCGCGATGAACGGCACGGGATCGACCGCCCGCCTGACGGGCGCGTTCACGGAAGTCACCACGGTCGACCTGCTCGGCCGCCCGCTGTCCGCGACGTCGGTCGCGGACGAACTGCAACTCGACCTCGGCCCTTGGGAGATCCGAACGGTCGTGTTCCGTTAGGACGAACCCACGGTGATCGTCAGATGTGCGATCCACGGCACAGGCGGACGTCACTGAGTTCGCCTGCGTCCACCTGGACCCGGCCTTCTCCGCACCACGCCGACGGCCAAGGGCGGCCAGGGCCCGATCACTCGGGTCGGCGCACGCAGTCGGCGTAACGGATCCCTTTTGTTTTCAAGAAAGAGTTGTCACCTCGTGCACTCCCGACTTTCCGCGTATGTATCGGACACCACACCAGGGCGTGGCGCGCTGCGCCCGGCGCGCTCGTGGCTGCACTCCGACGCCCCCTCTCGTTCGCTGAACGGGCTTTGGCGTTTCCGTCTGTCGCCGACGGTCCCGGTGGAAGTGGAATTCGCGGCCGAAGGCTTCGACGACAGCGGCTGGGACAGCATCCCCGTGCCCTCGCACTGGGTGCTCCAGGGTGACGGAGCCTACGGCCGGCCGATCTACACGAACGTGCAGTTCCCGTTCCCGATCGACCCACCCCATGTCCCGGATGAGAACCCCACCGGCGACTATCGGCGCCACTTCGACATGCCCGCCGACTGGGCGGCAGCCGAGCGCGTCGTGCTGCGGTTCGACGGTGTCGAGTCGCTCTTCAAGCTGTGGGTGAACGGCGAAGAGATCGGCAGCGCCGGCGGCAGCCGGCTCGCCCACGAGTTCGACGTGACATCGTCTGTACGCCCGGGCGACAACGTCGTTGCCGTGCGCGTGCACCAATGGTCGGCGGCCAGCTATGTCGAAGACCAGGACCAGTGGTGGCTGCCGGGCATCTTCCGCGATGTCACCGTGATCGCACGGCCGGCCGGGGGCATCGAGGACGTCTGGTTGCGAACCGGGTTCGATAACGGGCACGGACGCGTCGAGACGGAGGTCACCGCCGATGCGGCGGCATTCCCCGTCACCCTTCGCCTCCCTGAACTCGGCATCGAGCAGGTCTGGGCAACTCCGGCCGACGTGGCCCCGTTCGACGTCGATCACGTGGAGCCCTGGTCGGCCGAGCAGCCTCGCCTGTACGACGTCACCGTGTCGACGGCCGCGGAGAGCATCGCCATGCGGGTCGGTTTCCGCACCGTCGAGATCCGCGGTGACCAGTTCCTGGTCAACGGCCGCCGCGTCGTGTTCCACGGGATGAATCGTCACGAGACCCACCCCGAGCGCGGCCGCGTCTTCGACGAGGAGCACGCCCGCGAAGACCTGGCCCGCATGAAGCGGTTCAACGTGAACGCGATCCGCACCAGCCACTACCCACCGCATCCACGACTGCTCGACCTTGCCGACGAGCTCGGATTCTGGGTCATCCTCGAATGCGATCTCGAGACGCACGGCTTCGACAAACTCGACTGGGTCGGCAATCCGAGCGATGACCCGGCGTGGCGTGAGGCGTACCTCGACCGCATCCAGCGCACGGTCGAACGAGACAAGAACCATCCCAGTATCGTCATCTGGTCGCTCGGCAACGAAGCGGGAACGGGCAGCAACCTCGCCGCGATGTCGGCCTGGGTCCATGCCCGCGACGCCGGACGACCCGTGCACTACGAAGGCGACCACGCCGGCGAATACACCGACATCTACTCGCGCATGTACGCGTCGGTGCTCGAGACCGAGCAGATCGGAACCGACGGCTCACGCTCGACGCTGCTGAACTGCACTCCCGCGCAGGGCGCTCGGCAGCGCACCAAGCCGTTCCTGCTCTGCGAGTACGCCCACGCGATGGGCAACGGGCCGGGAGCGCTCGACCAGTACGAGGCGCTGGTGCACGAGCATCCGCGGCTGCACGGCGGCTTCGTCTGGGAATGGCGCGATCACGGCATCCTGACGACGACCCCGGACGGTACGCCCTACTACGCGTACGGCGGTGACTTCGGAGAGGTCGTACACGACGGCAACTTCGTCATGGACGGAATGCTGTTGAGCAACGATGTCCCGACTCCCAGCCTCCACGAGTACAAGGCGGTCGTGCAGCCGGTCCGCTTCACCTTCGATGGTGACGACGTCGCGATGACCAACCTGCGGCACTCGGCCGACACGTCCGACCTGCGCATCCGCTGGCGCGTCGAGCACGACGGGACATCGGTGGATTCCGGGGACATGGAGGTCCCCGTCCTCGCGGCAGGCGACTCGGCGCGTGTGCCGCTTCCCCGGATCCCGGTGTCCCAAGTCTCGGAGACGTGGCTCACCATTGACGCGGTACTGGCGGCCGGGACCGCCTGGGCGAGCGACGGGCATGTGATCGCGACCGCACAGGTGGACCGTTCGACGCGTCGTCCCGCGCCCGGCGTGCGCCCTCGGGCCAATTGGCGGCCTGGCGACGGAACGCTGACACTCGGAATCGCCGAGTTCATCGACGGGTCCCTCGTGCGTCTCGCCGGCCGCGCTGTGGCGGGCCCGCGGTTGGAACTGTTTCGTGCCCCGACCGACAACGATGAAGGCGCGTCCGAAGAGGTCGAGGAGAGCGACGCCGGCGTCGCCGGGGTTTCCCATGCCGAACTGTGGCGTCGCGACGGACTCGACCGGATGACGTCGCGGCGAGTATCCGTGAGGCGCACTGCTGAAGCCCTGCAAACGATCGACAGAGTCTCCGCGGCGAACTCCGCCTTGTCGGTGATGGTGGAGTCCGTCTGGTCGCTCGAGGGCGACGAACTGGAGCTGCGTGTCGAGATCGAGCCCTCGAGCGGTTGGCTGACGGTGTGGCCGCGGATCGGGATACGTTTCGACCTGCCCGATGGCGCGGCTCCTGTCGATGGCGCCGAGTGGTTCGGCCTCGGACCGCTCGAGTCCTACCCGGACAGTCTCCGCGGGGCACGCACCGGCCGTTTCTCCTCCACCGTCCGCGACCTCTCCGTCGACTATGCGCGACCCCAGGAGACCGGGCACCGCTCCCAATTGCGACAGCTCGCGCTGACGAGTGCCGGCACCGAGGTGCTGCGCATCGTGACACTCCCGGACACGCACGGACGTCGCCCCGGCTTCACGCTCAGCCGCCACACCCCACAGCAGATCGCACAGGCCGGACACCCGTTTGAACTTCCGGATTCGACGACGAGTCACCTGATCGTCGACGCCGCCCAGCACGGGCTCGGCTCGCGGGCCTGCGGACCCGATGTGTGGCCCGAGTTCTCGCTTCGCCCCGAAGCCCGCACGATCAGGCTTCGCATCGCAGCAGGCCGGCTACCCGCACAGTCCACTCCGTCCACGGCGCAGCCTCGAGTGTCGTAGCGCCGTGGAGGCGCCGACGTCTCGGATCCCCCGACACCGTCGCGGTCCTCGCTCGCCTCCAGCACACTCGCCGGTGAGCCGGCTGAAGGGGGACGGGCCCCTGTCCCTGTCCCACTCCATCCGGGCGTCGTCGTCGGCGTCGAGCATGTGCAGCGCGTCGGCCCGGCCGTCCGGTTTCGAGGTCGGCAGCACCCAGTCGACACGACCGGACGCGAAGGGCGTCCTGACGACGGTCTCGGCGTCGAGCCCGGCGGCCCGCCTTGGGTCACGGGTACGTCCGCGAGTTCTCAGAGCGTTCGCAGACCGGGTCCTGGATCGCGCTCACGGTGTACGGGGGCTTCCCCGGGGGCTCGTCGTTCTGGCTGTTGACGACGTACAGCCGGCAGCCGTGGCGGGCCAGCGTTGTGGGCAGGTCGAAGGGTTCGCCGGTGATCCGGTGGGTCACGGACCCGGCCCGCAGGCCCTCGTCCAGCTCGGCGATGTAGACGCCGCTCGGGGCGCCGTAGTTGAGCACGGCGTACAGCGTGCGGCCGCGCAGCAGCATGCCGTCCGCGCCGAAGGACGCCCCGCCGAGGTCCAGGTGCCCGGTCTCCCGGGTGGCGACGTCCACCCGCCACACGGCCTCGGTGCCGTTGGAGGCCACGAGCAGGGTCGTGCCCTCTTCGTCCGCCACGATGCCGTTGAGCAGCCAGTACTGGGCCGGGAACTGCGGGAAGGCGGAACGGATGTCGAGCCAGGGCAGGAGCGGGCCCAGGGTGCCGCCGTGGATCTCGGCTCGGTGGACGACGGGGTTGGCCCAGTCCGTGACGTAGACGGCGTCCTTGGTGATCACCAGGTCGTTGAGATCGGGCGCCCCGAGCGGACCGTCCTGTGCAGCGCGCGAGGCCAGCAGCCGCCCAGCGCGGTCGTGAACGGTCAGCTCGGCGCCGCCCACCGAGAAGATCCGCCCTCGGGGGTCGGTGTGCACCCCCAGGGTGCTCGGCCGGCCCTCGACGCCCTCGGCGCGGAAGGGCCGCAGCCGGGGATCGCGGACGTTCCCGCGGTACAGCGCGCCGGTGCCGTCCGAGGACACGTACATCGTGCCGTCGCGGCCGATGGCGATGCCTTCGGGCAGGACGCCCGGGGACCGCGACACGACGTAGGTGTCGGGCAGTTGGCGGGCGACGGCCGGGGCGGGCACGGCGGCGAGGCCGACCAGCAGGACCGAGGCGCCGAGGCGCACAAGACGGGCGGTTCCGGGCATCGTCGCGACCTCCGGGGACGTGTACGTGTACGTGGACGGGCCCCGCTCCGCGGCGCCGCATCGAGAGCCTGTCGGGCGCACTTCGCCGTCGCACGGCCTTTCATGTCTGGGCGAAAGGCTCCACCGGACCGATAATCGTCGGCGTGATCCGTTTACACTTCGACGCCGCCGATCTGCGCCAGATCACCCTCGCCCCGGAGCCCAACGCCTTGTGGGAGACCGCTCTCAGCGTGCGCGGCCTGCGCACCGGTACGGCCTCCGGAGGCCGCGCCCGCCCCGCCGTCGACCGGTGGCAGCGCCGGATGAACGGAAGCCTGGCGGCGCGCGCCGGAGTCCTCCTCGACCTGGTGCCGCGCGACGGCTCCATGCCGGATTTCCTGCTGCAGCCGTCCGTCGGGGACTTCGCCACCGCCCTCGATCTGGCCGGCCGCACCTCCGCCGAGCGGTTGGCCACGGACCTGCGGCTCGAGGACTCCTCCGGCTCCTCCGGCACGTCCGGCGGCTGGTCGCGCGAGTTCGCCGCCGGCGCGGCCGCGGCCCGCCGGACCTTCACTCACGATTTGCGGCGCTATCACGCCTCGTCGATCGCTCCGCTGTGGCCGCGGGTCCGGACCGACGGCCTGGCCGATCGCGCCCTCCGTGCCGAGATGCTGCTGCGCGGGGGCGTCGACGCCCTTCTGACCACGCTCAGCCCCTCGTGGCTCTGGGATCCGCCGACCCTGCACCTTCCATCGCGGTCCACGTACGACATCCCGCTGTGCGGCCGCGGGCTGCTGCTGATGCCGTCCTGGTTCGCGACGGGGCCGCTCGTGATGTGGCGTCCCGAGCAGTCGACGGTGCTGGTTTACCCGATGCACGTGTCGGACCGGCCGGACGCACCGCCCGGCGCCCTGGGGCCGCTGCTCGGGCGGACTCGGGCGGCCGTGCTCGCCGCTCTCCGGGACCCGGCGACGACCACCGCGCTGGCCGAGCGGATCGGGATCTCCCTTGCGGCGGCCAGCCAGCACGCCACCGTCCTGCGGAACGCCGGGCTGGTGTGCACCACCCGGATCGGCACGGCGGTCCTTCACAGCCTGACCCCGCTCGGGCAAGGCCTGCTGGAGGGCGAGCCCCACGGCCGGCGACAGCGGGCAAGCCAGGCCGTGGTGCGTTCTCCGAGTGTCGGTGAGGCGGTCGACGACGGCAGCGCAGCGCCGCGGACCCATTGAGTACGCGTACGGATGGTGCTGCGCAGCGACGCCCGAGCAGGATTTCCTTGTGACGGATTCCCCTGCACAGACGGCCGGCGCTCGCGGCGCACAGTCGCCACGCTCCTCGTGGTGACGACCCCGCTATTGCTCCCTCTGCTGAGCGGGTCGTTCACCCGATCGGCGGCGGCATGGCCGGACACACGCCGTGACACCGTTCCAGCCCCGGCTGCGCAAGCTGACGCTCACCCTCCACGTCACCGCCTCTGTCGGCTCGCTGGGCGCGGTCGCAGCCCTTCTTGCCCGCGCCGTCGCCCGCCCGACCAGCACCTCTCCCCAGACCGTGCGGGGCGCCCATCTGGCCAAGGACGTGGTGGGCTGGTACGTCATCGCTCCCTTCAGCTTCGCCTCCCTGCCGACCGGGCCGATCCAGTCATTCGGGACGGTATGGGACTGCTGCGCCACTACTGGGTGATCGCGAAGCTGCTGATCACGGCGATCGCGACCCTCCTGCTGCTGGTCCACATGCAGCCGGTCGGGCACCTCGCCGAAGCAGCCGCGCGGGCCACGCCGGCGGGCGGCGAGCTGGAGGGCGTGCGCATCCAGCTGATCGCCGACGCGGCCGCGCCTGTCGGGGTGCTCCTGACCGCCGCCGCACTGTCGGTGTTCAAACCGCGCGGGGTGACCCGCCACGGGCGCCGCCGTCGGCGTGAGGAGAGCCCGCTGCCCGGCTGAGCCGGTCCCTGTCCGTCGTCCGTCAGCCGAGGCCTGCGAGCAGTTCGTTGCACGCCTGCTCGCAGGAGCGGCAGGCTTCGGCGCAGACGCGGCAGTGCTCGTGCATGTCCGCGTGGGAGCCGCATTCGTCGCCACACGCCTTGCAGGCCGTGGCGCACGCCTGGAGGATCGCGCGGGTGACGTTGGCGTCGTAGCCGGTGTGCCGGGAGAGGACGGCCGCGGTGGCGGTGCAGATGTCGGCGCAGTCCATGTCGGTGCGGATGCACTTGGTCAGATGGCCGACCATGCCCTCGGACAGGCAGGCGTCCGCGCACGCGGTACACGCCTGGGCGCAGGCGATGCACTGCTCGATACAGCGGGTGAGCTTGGCCTGGTCGATGTTGCCGAGGTCGGCCGGGTATGTGGCGAGCATGTCCTTGACGGTGCTGGTCATCGCGGTACCTCCTGATCCCGCGGGGCGGGTGGGTTGGTCGGTTGCCTGCGAGCCCCGGTACACCTCCAGCTAACGCCTGACGGGACGAGCCTGCCCGGGCGCACCGGAGAAGGCGCCCCGGCAGGCTCGTGCGGGACCGGCTCAGGGGTAGGCGTGGACAACCGCGTGGCTCATGCCGCGGCCGACCATCCACTTTTTCACCGGCGTGGTGCGCTGCACCGCTGCGCAGAAGGGATCATCCCCGTCAGCCGGTCGACACGCGCCGCATGATGCAAGAAGACCCCGCCGCCGGCGGTCGGCGTGAGGAGCAGAGCCGGCGGCTGGACGCCTTCCTCCAGCGCGCGGCCGAAGAAGGCCATCTGCGCCCCGATGTTTCCCTGGCGTGGGTGAGGGCGATCCTCGATCAGCTGGGGGACAGCGCTGCACATCGGTCTCCCGAAGTGGAGCCTCCGCAGGCGGCCGACCTGGTCGTGGACACGTTCCTCAACGGTGTTGGCAGGTCCTGACACCCCACCGGCACGCGGATGACGGGCCGCAGCTCAACGACCCTTTCAACCCAGGTGAGTTGCAGGAGCCCAGCCGCTCTGCTGCGGCTTGGCGCTGACCGGGAGCCACGTCCGAAGTCTGAAGCTGACAGTACGGTGTGACCTGACCCATGCCCGAGAGCGCGACGGAGTTGCCATGCCCCCGCATATGAAGCTGACGGCGATAACACTCGACTGCCCCGATCCCGAGGCGTTGGCCGCGTTCTATCGGCAGGCGACCGGGCTCGTGCCTCACCCCGAATCCAACGGTGACTTCGCCGGCCTCACTCGCGGGGACGGGTTCGTCATCGGCTTCCAGCGCGTTGACAACCACCAGCCTCCACACTGGCCCGACCAGGCCGCGCCACAACAAGTCCACCTCGACTTCGCAGTCCATGACCTCGACGAGGCGGAGGCCTTGCTGCTGGAGCTGGGCGCGGTCAAGCCGGAGCATCAACCTGGCGGCGACAGGTGGCGGGTCTTTGCCGATCCCGCCGGGCATCCGTTCTGCCTGACCAGAAGCTGAGTCAAGGTCACTGCGAGCGGCCTCCCACCCAAAGACCTACGAGCGTCTCGGCCTGACTTGGGGTGCTGCGCGTTGGGCGTCCGGGAATCTGCGAACCTGCACACTTCTCTTCGTCCTGAGCAACTCCCGTCAGATTGAAGGTGGTTGCGCTACGATCTCGGCGCTCCGTCCGGCCGGGGCGGGCAGAGGGCGGACGATCGCGGGCGCGAAATGAGGGATGGTGGGGGACTGAGGCTGCTGACACCGCTGCTGGTGTGCGGGGTGGTGGCGGCGGTCGCCGCCTGCGGTGGTTCCACCGGCGACCAGGGCAGCCGGTCCTTGGAGTTGGAGAAGAAGTGGCACGGCAGGATCAGCGACGCGGTGAGCGCGAAGCCCGAGGCATGCAGGGCGGGCGTTGGCAGTGCCTGCGAGGCCCGTGCGGCGGCCGTGCACGCGATCACGGAGCAGCTGCGCGAGGACGTGGAGGCCCGTCCGGACAAGGAGCGGTACCAGGCGACGCTGGACGGCGCCATGGCCATCGACAAGGACTACGACGAGTACTTCGGCAAGCTGTGCGCCACCGTCCCCGAGAAGAGGGCGCATGGCCGTGCCTGCCGCGTGCACCCTCGGCACAGGGCGTAGCCGCCGGCTCACCCCTGCGCTCATGTGCGTAGGAGGGCCTCACGCATGCGAAGTCTTGGCGTGCCATGGTTGCTGTGCTGCAGGCCCCAGTCTGCGAGGGTCCGCGGGGTGGCCTGCCTGCCACGAAACGGGCCAGCAGGGACTGGGAAAGGGTGATCTCCTCGGTGCTGTAACCAGCCGCTGCCGCCGAGTACACCGGCACCTCCTCGGCGCCGTCCACCGTCTCCAGGCGCAGGTCCATCTGCGCCGGCTCACCGCCCATGCCGGACACCGCCGTGAGCAACGCTTCCACGGCCGTCCCCAGCCGACTGCCCACCGTGCCGCGCACGGGCGCAGCCTCGACGGTCGCAGAGCGCACGCTCGTCCACGTCCACGCTTGTGAGCCGTCGGGGTCCACCGCCTCCAGCCCTTCCGCGGTGAGCCGGACACAGCGCCCGTCCACGGCCGGCGGAGAACCCACGTACATCGCATCCTCGCTGATCCAGAACAGCCCGACCATGGCCACAGTTCGCTCTCACCCCGTATTTCCGGCACGGCGCGCATGGGTACACGAGGGCGCGGGCGACGAACGCACCATCCCGCCGTGCTTGTCTTCCCCGGTGTGGTCGCCGAGCGAGGGCCAGGGCACCTGACCGTCACGGCGGCGATTCGCCCCATGCCTCTGGGCCGCCGCCCCGCCACTCGATCAGCTCCGGATCGTCGACTGCGGTATCGGTTTCCGGCAGATTGGCGCGACGCAGGAATTTCAGCACGTCGAACAGGTTGTACGCAGTGCCGGCCTGCTTGCCGCGGATCGTCACCCGCCTGCCGCCGCTCGGCTCCGGCGGATGAACGATCACGGGTGGGTTCCCGGCCACAGTCCCAGCGTCCGTCCGGATCGGTGCGGACGCATCCGGACAGGCGCGGCCCGACACGTAGCTGCTCAAGAGCCCGAGCGCTCAGGTTCTTGCTGTCTTCTGCTTCTGGGAACGGGGAGGGGGACGACGAGTGCGCGACCTTTCGAGGTTGCCGGCCGGCTCCTGTACCAACTGCTTCGCAGCCATGGACAGGCGATGCCGAGGCGATCGGCCGTGCACAGAGCGAGATGAGGGCCCGGGTTCGTGTGGTGGTGACCGTCGGGACGCCGCTGGCTGGTCCGCCGGTCGCTGGGCGACGCGGACGCTCGGTGCTCGGGCCCTGGAGTCACTGCTGCGAGGTCAGGTGTCGCAGTCCGTTCTCCAGCAGTGCGAACGCGTGTTCCGCATCAGTCACCGCGCCCGCATAGCGCGCGTCGGCCGGCTCCCCGTACGCCAGGCGTTCGGCATTGTCCTGTGCCAGCGCCCAGTGGACCGCGACGATCTGGACGGCGGCCAATCGCGCCGTGAGTTCCGGAGTCTCCGCCGTCTCCTGCAATGCCTGGGCGAGCGCTCGTTCGGCGCCGGCCTTGAACCGTTCCATCCGGGCCACCAGTGAGGGCGCGTCGAGGATCATCCGATGGACCCTGCGCACCTGGGGATGGTCGTTGAGCCCGGTGATCGGGTCTCGCTCGCGCAGCCCCTCGAGGAAGTGCTCGCGCACCGCGGTCAGCGGGGCGGTGCGGGCCGGGCGGGCCCGCACGACGCGTGCGATCTCGGTCTCGTGGTCGGCGAGGCGGTGCACCACGAGGTCTTCCTTCGTCGGGAAGTAGGCGAAGAGTGTGCGTTTGGACACTTCGGCCGCCTCGGCTACCTGGGCCACCGAGACCTGGTTGAAGCCGTGTTCGAGGAACAGCGTGATCGCCGCATCGGAGATCGCCGCGTGGGTCCGCTGCTTCTTCCGTTCCCGTAGCCCTGGCTTGCCGTCCACGACATACACCGTAGCAAGTGGCTTTCCCGAGGATATTTCTGCACCTGGTATACATTTGCCCCGAGGCGAGAGATGAGACGGAGTGAAGGTGTTGACGAAAAGCACGACCGAGGTCCTCATCACGGGGGCCGGCCCGACCGGACTGATGCTGGCGTACGAACTGGCTCTGGCCGGGGTCGAGACCCTGGTGCTGGAGAAGCTGCCCCGGCGCATCGAACAGGTGAAGGGCGGCGGGATTCAGCCCCGTACCGCTGAGCTGCTGGAATCGCGCGGGCTACTGGAGCCGTTGCTGCACCGGGCCACGCCGCGTGATCCGGTCGGCGGGCACTTCGCGGCCCTGCCCGTGCCCTTGGACTGCACACACTGGCAAACCAGGCACCCTTTCCCGATCGCGATCCCTCAGTGGGAGATCGAGGAAGTACTCGAAGAGCGGGCGATCGCCGCCGGCGCGCGGATTCTGCGCGGCACTGCCGTCTCAGGGGTCGACTCGGACAACGACGGTGTGGTCGTGACGGCGGACGGTCTGCAGGCGCGGGCACGCTACCTGGCGGCGTGCGACGGCGGCCGCAGTACGGTGCGGAAACTGCTCGGGCTGCCGTTTCCCGGTAGGCCCGGGACCCATCAGGCGGTGCTGGCCGACATCCGCCTGTCCGCCGTATCGTCGCTGGTGCCGCAGCAGACAGGGCATATGAGCACCCTGACCCGTCAAGCGGGCGGTTACTGGGCCATGCTGGCCCCTCTCGGCGGCGACCGGTACCGGTTCACCTTCGGGCGGGCGGACCAGGCGGACACCACCAGCGACACCCCCATCACCCACGAGGAGATCACCACCGCGCTGCAGGCCGTGTACGGCCATGAGACCACCCTCGGTGCCGTGGACAACTCTTCCCGGTTCACCGACGCCACCCGACAACTGGAGCGCTACCGCGCGGGCCGGGTCCTGTTCGGGGGCGACGCCGCACACATCCACCCGCCACTCGGCGGCCAGGGTCTCAACCTCGGCATACAGGACGCGTTCAACCTCGGTTGGAAACTGGCCGCAGCCGTCCAGGACCGGGCGCCGAGCGATCTCCTGGACAGCTACCACGCCGAACGGCATCCGGTCGGAGCCCAGGTCCTGCATCACACGTCGGCGCAGCGGGTCCTGGCAGATCCGAACCCGAGCGAGGATGTGTCCGCCCTGCGCGACATCTTCATCGACCTGCTGCGACTGCCCGACACCAACCGCCACATCGCAGGACTGATCTCCGGCCTCTCCCTGCGCTACCCCCTGTCCGGCGATCATCCGCTCACCGGGCAACGCATGCCGGACGCCGACCTGGTCACCGGAGCCGGCCCCACCCGGCTGTCGACGCTGTTCGGCTCGGGGCACGCCGTCCTGCTCGATCTGGCCGGAACCGTCCCGGTCGACCTCCGACTCCCGCCCCGAATCGACCTCGTTCGCGCCACATGCACCGACGATCCGGGCGCTGCTGCCCTGCTCATCCGTCCCGACGGCTACATCTGCTGGGCTGCGGACGGCTCCGCCCCCTGCGGCGACAGCCTGCTTGCCGCAATCGCCGGCAACCTTGCGAAGGTGCCCTGAGCCGGGCGTCCACCATGGCCTCATCGCACTCGACGGTGGCCCATCCGCACGCCCCGGCCCCAGGACCTCTCCGGCGGATCATGACCTGAGCCACAAGCGGATGGTGGCGGCGGCGCGGGAGTGCTTGAGGCGGTCGATGGTCCGTACGACCTCGTTGCGGCGCCGCAGATCCGAAACACAGGCTGCTGCTGTGCAGCTTTGAGAACGCCCGCTTCGGCGTCGTGCTGGTGTCGTTACCGGGTGACCGCGTCTGATCAGACACGCGTGGCTGGGGAGCCATCGCCGTGATCGTGTCGACTAGTGCGGAGCGGGGCGGTGTTCGGAGTCGAGGGTGGGAACCTCGCGGGGGGCTGCGGTGTATGAGAAGTGAGCGGGGTCGAGGGGCGGGCCCGCCGCAGCCAACAGGGGGAGCGAGCCCATGCGCCTGAACAACTCGTCGGCTCTTGTCGCCTTCACTGCCGTCGTCTGCCTGACGGCGTGCGACACCGATGCGGCCGGGCGGGCCGCGACGAGTCCGTCGTCCCGTGCGGCTGCCCTGCCGTCGTCTCCTCCGCCCGGCATTCCCTCGGCGCCTCGACTCCCTGGCCATGCCGTGTTCGTGGCGTTCGCCGACGAGCACAGCGGATTCGCCGTGATGGGGGAGTGCGCGGGCGAGGAGAACGAGATGGGTACCGAGGACGACCGTGTCTGCCGACAGCACGTGGCGGTCCTGGAGAACGGAAAGTGGCGGTTGGGCACGTCTCCGCTGCCCGATCTGAGCGGTGGCGACGGCTTCGCCGCCGACATTTTCGCGCTGGGCCCGGGCCGGGCGTTGATCACTGCGCGGACGGGCCGGGACCCGGACCTCACCTGGTTCACCGACGACGGCGCCAGGACCTGGAAGAGCGGCACGACGCGGGTCTCCGGCACGGTGCGCGCCGTGCCGGAGTCGGCCCAGCTCACCTGGGACTGCCTGAAGACGAAGGAGGACGGAGACTGCGTCCGTAGCCGGCTCGTGGTGACGATGCCGGACAGCGGCCGACGCAAGGCGCTGGCCGCACAGCCTGCGCTGGCCGGCGTCGTGCTCCCTGCGGGCACGTCGAGCGGTGGCGCGCTATGGGCCTCGGGCCTGGACACCACGACCGGCAAGTCGGCGCTCGCCGTCTCGTACGACCAGGGGCGCACCTGGAGGGCCGAGCAGCTGCCCGGCCCGAAGGCGACGACACCCGGCTGGGGGCTCCGGGTCGTCCAGGGGCATGACTCCCTCTACGCGGCCGAGCCCGGACAGCTACTGGAGGAGGACGAGGTCAAGAACGGTCTGCGGGCGCTCTATCGGAGCACGGACAGCGGCCGCAGCTGGACGCGCGTGTGGACGTACCGCCCCGGACGGGAGCCTTTGTCCATACTCGGGGACCCGGTGGCCGCCACGGACGGGGGCCTGACGATCCATGGCGAACGCGGTGTCTACCGCAGCACGGACGGCGGTCGCAGCTTCCGCAGGACCGCCGGCACCGGCCGGTCGGGAGCGCCGCATCGCACCCCGATCGGCTATCTCGGCACCGGCAGTTCCGGCCAGGGCTCGTACGCGGTCTCCGCCGACGGCATCCACTGGCGCACCTTCACCCTTGGAGACTGAGAAGCGGCCCGTCACCGTGTGATGCGCACCCAGGTGCGGGTGCGATTGTGGCGGCCGACCGCACCGGCGAACGCCGAGAGGCCTGCAAACAGAGCGGCATTCACCCGCGCGCCGGTCCGCACATGCGCTGCAGGGCCGCGCCGTCCTCACCCTCGCACCGCAGCAGGGTCTGCTGAGGGTGACGCAGCGGCTACTGCTGCAGTGCGGCTGGTCAACTTCTCGGCCGTAAACGACCGAGCGTGTTGGCTCTGTCGTTTGCGCCTTGTCGCGCTCCCGACTGCCCCCTACGGCAGGGCGGTCACGGGTCGCATCTACCACCGAAAGGAGGTGTTCAGGTCCTTTGTGGTACGGGTCCGTTGACGAGAACCCACGCCGAGCGTGCACGGTTGCGTACGTTGACCCCGGCGACGTGATCGGCGGGGCCAGCGAGCCCGCACCGACGACAGGAGAAGGTGTCCCGGACGGGACGGTTGTTTCTTGCGGTGTGTCCGCATCTGGGGCACATCTGCGAGGTGTAGTGGGCGTCCACCCAGATCACCGGCACTCCGGCCCGCCGGGCTTTGTAGCGGAGGTGTTCTTCGAGTTGGTGGAACGGCCAGGAGGAGAGCGTGGCCCGCTGGTCGCGGAAAGGCCGTACCCGGTCACGGATGCCACTCAGTTCTTCGAGGGCGATTCCGCGTCCGGTGCGTTGTGCGACGGCCACGATCTCTTTGCTGATCCTGTGGTTGATGTGGGCAGCGTGCCGGGCTTCCTTCTTCGCCCGGCGTTTGGCCCGCCTGGTGGCGGAGCGGGTCTGCTTCGCCTGCAACTCGGCTCGCTTGCGGGCGTGCCAGCGCCGGTAGCGGCCAAGACGACGGCCCTGGTAGTTGGTCCCGTCGGACGTGGTGGCGAGGTTGGTAATCCCCCGGTCCACACCGACCCAGTCCACCGGGTCGGAATTGAGCGGCGCTTCGGGAATCTCGCAGGTGGCGACCAGGAACCACATGCCGTCACGATGGACGAGATCCGACTCGCCCCGCCGGTATTTCTCGAGCATCGCCAACTGGCCGGGGTGCCCGGTGTACCGGACGTTCCTGATCCGCCCGGCCACCGTCCAGATACTCACGGTCCGCGCGTCGTGCTGCCAGGACAGGATCCGGTCGTCATACGGCTGGGCCGCATCAGACCGGAAGACGACCGGCTTCGACTCCGCACGCCTGCGCCGCTTCGATGCGGCCGGGCCGAGGTTCCCCGCCCGGATGTTGGCGCGCAACGTGGCGTAGGCGTCCACGACCTTCTTCACCACCCGCACGGCCGGCTGGGCAGCCAGCCCGAACTCCGCCTTCAAGCGGGCGTACACCAGCTTCTGCAACTCATTACGGGACGTGATGCCCCTCTCCCACGCCACCACCGATGCGGCGTCAGCCGCCCGGTTGCACACGGCCAGGGTCGCCGCCAAAGCCGCCGCCACCTCCGGCGACGGCAACAGCTTCACCTGCACCACAACCTTCACCCCATCAACCTAACCCCCACCACTGACAACAGCCGAAAGTGCAGGTCACGACAGACACGGAGGGAACTCCGCCGCTTCGCGGCTCCGCTCCAAGGACCCATTCCTCCCCGGCCTGAAGGACTCCGATGGCAAATGGACAGGGCGGACATCCCGGCTCTGACTCTGGCTGGGAGTGGATCACTTGACCTGCGGGTCCGTGAGTCATAGCGACCCCCTTGGGCAGCGGTTCGTCCCTTTCCCAACGGAGTCCTGAAGGCCGGGGCCTCCTGGGAGAAATCAGGTGAAGGAGGGAGGTGGAACATCCTGCGTCATCCGGTTGCGGGGGCCGACGCCGCAGGTTGCTGATCGGGGTGCTGGACGAGCGTGGCAGGAAGCGCGACGTAGGCGGTGACGCCCGTGCCTTCGGTGGGGCGCAGCTCGACGTGGGCGCCGAGGCGGGCTGCGAGGGTGCCGACCACGAGGTGGCCCAGGAAGCGGGGTGGGTGCGACCAGGTATGACTCGCTGCCCGACAGGCGGGCGTTGGCATGGGTCAGTTGCTCGGCCGACATGCCGACACCGCGGTCGACGACGGCCAGGCAGTACTCGCCGGCGTCCCGCCACCCGTAGATCTCGACAGGCTGCTTCGGTGGGCTGAACATCAGTGCGTTCTCGATGAGTTCGGCCAGCAGGTGGGACAGTTCGGCGACGACGTGGCCGCGGATGCGGCACTCCTCGACCTCCACGGCGACCACCCGCTGGTACTCCTCGACCTCCGCGACGGCCGACTGGACCACCTCGGTGATGGTGACCGTGCCGGGCCAGCGGCGGGGCGACGACTCCTCGCCTGCGAGGAGGAGGAGCGACTCGGCGTTGCGGCGCATACGGGTGGCGAGGTGGTCGAGTTGGAAGAGCTCGGCGAGCGCGTCCGGGTCGAGCTCCTGGCTCTCCAGGGTGGTGATCAGGACGAGCTGGCGGCGGAGGAGCGCCTGGTTGCGACGGCCGAGGCTGGCCAGCGACTCGGTACTGTTGCGACGCAGTACGGCCTGTTCGGCTGCGAGCCCGACGGCCGTGTGCTCGACGTTGCGCAGAGCGGCGGCGAGCCGGCTGATCTCTCGCGCGTTGCTGCCCGGCAGCTGGGGGCTCTCCGGCTCGGCGGGAAGGGTTTCGTCCGGGTCGGCCTCCTGCATGTGTCGGACCGCGGTGGGCAGTCGGGCGCCGGCGATCTCGTCGGCCTCGTCGGCCAGTGCGCCCAGCGGGCGCGTGATGGAGCGCGCCGAGAACATGGCGAGTGCGGTGGCCACGGCGAGGATCAGCGCGCCCAGCGCGAGGAAGCCGCCGAGCTGGCCGGTGGCCGCGCTGCCGGTCTCGTCCGCCCGGGCGCGTATCTCCTCGCCGACCTTTCGCTGCACGTCGTACAGATCGTCGACGAGCGTCGTCATGGCGGCCCACCAGCGGGACGGGACGACGGAGAGATCCGAACCGTCGGCGCCGCGCTCGGCCTGCGCCTCGAAGGCGACGGCGCGCTTGGCCGCCACCGTTCCGAAGGCGAAGTCGAGCGCGGACTGCTGGGCAGGTGTGGCGAGTTGGGCGAACTGGCCGAGGGCGGCGACCCGGGTCGCGCGTACCTCGGTGAAGTCGGCGTATTCGCCTGACCGGAAGCGGCCCGCCGCGAAGACGCCGTTGAGTGAGCCGCGCTCCAGGGCGACGGCCTCGGTGGCCCGGGAGACGGCCTGGAGCGCCCGTACGCCGTCAGCGATGCGGCGGTCTCCTATGGGCACCGCGCCCGACTTCGCGGGAGTCGACTCCGCGTCGGTCAGCATGGTGATGGCGTCGGTGTAGAAGGTCAGCGTGGGGGCGCGCTCGGCGCTGCCGGCGTCGATATCGCCGCGGGTCGTGTCGAGCTCGGCGAGCGCAAGCAGGGCGTCCGTGACGGCCGACGCGGTGCCGGGTGCCTGATCGGCGCTCTCACTCATGAGCACCGTCCTCAGCTCGGAGCGGACGGCATCGGTACGTTTGCGCTGCGCAGCCACGTCGTCCGCGTACTCCTTCGCGCCGCCCAACAGTCCGTTGGTCAGACCGCGTTCACGCTGCAGCTCACGGACGAGCTCCTGCACGGGCGGGAGTAAGCCGACCTGGCCGGCGGTCTCCCGCGCGGCGGACCAGTCGGCCGCGCGGTCGGCGACACCGAGTCCGGTCACGGCGAGCAGCAGGCAGGTGGGCACGGCCAGCACGATGGCCACGCGGCCACGTATGGAGCCCCAACCGGGGAGGGCACGTGCCTTCGAGGCGTCAGGGCGTCGGAATCGGGCGAGTGCGCCGGCACGGTCGGGCCGGCGGGATGCGGTGGGTAGGTTCCCCGTCATGCCCGGCGACGCTACGGGCACCCGGTTCCGGGAGCGGTTTCCCCTCGGTAAGACATCCGTTCACAGCTTCTCACCCGGCGAGCCGGGGCACCGTGAGGCTCGCTCACGCGTGTGGCAGACCGTTCTCCAGCTTCCCCACCACGGCAAAGGTCTTTGCCGTCTAGCACTACCAGGCTGTGATGGCAGAGGACGCAGACGGAACCCTGCACCGTGCTGCCCGCACTGGGGAACGCCGACCAATCGTCGTGACCCATGAGATCGGCTTCGCGCGCGAGGCCGCCGACACCGTGGTGTTCATGGACGGCGGCGTCGTCGTCGAGCGGGGTCCGCCCGCGGCCGTCCTGGACGACCCGCGGCGCGAGCGCACCCGCGCCTTCCACTCCAAGGTCCTCTGACCAACCCTCAACCCCCATCCCCATCCGATTGGGAGAAGAACGTGTCCGTCCGCTTCGCCCGCCGTACCGCCGCAGCCTCGTTCGGGGCCGCCGCGCTGCTCCTGGCCGCCTGCGCGCAACGAGATCGTCGACAACGGCAGCGATGCGAGGGTCCTGAAGCGCTGGGGCCTGTCCGACGAGGCCGTGACCGGGTCGGAGATCAATCCGCCCGGCCTGCCCAGGACCAACAAGTAGCCGACCGGGCGCGGAGGCCGTGTACGCTCCGCGCCCTTCCTGAGTGACTTCGTGTCCGGACCTGATCGGTCTCGCCGAGCAGGGCGCCCTGCACCTCGTCACCGTCGGCGACTCCCTCGCCCTCCGACCGACGGCAGGGGCTGCCGGCTCGACGACACAGGCTTCTCGCGCGACCAGCGCGCCGAGATCCCGTCCAGGACCGGCTGCGCGAACACGGTCTCCAGCTCCGGTCCTGGCCCAGGACGGCGCACATGTCGACGGTGGCGCCCGACGGGGATTCGGCTCACAGGGCCACCAGGGTTGCCTCGGTCGCTTTGAGGCTGGTCCAGACGGGAGTTCCGTCGGCGAGGCCGAGTTCGGCGACAGCCTGCGGGGTGATCTCCGCGACGAGGTCCGGGGCTTGCTCGGAGGTGATCAGGACGCGTAGCCGGCTTCCACTGGTGGTGATCTCCCGTACCCTGCCGGGCCACACGTTGCGGGGGCTGCCGGTGGGCTTGTCCCGGTGTACCGCGACGGCTTCCGGCGCGATGATCGCGAGTGCGTCGGTGCCGACCGGGAGCTGGTCCGCGACGACGAGCGTGCCGCCGCCGGTGAGTTGGATGCCTTCGGCGGTGGCGGTGCCGGGCCAGGCGTTGCGGCCGAGCATACGGGCGACCCAGGGGGAGCGCGGGTGACGGGTGACGTCGGCGGGCGAGGCGTCCTGCAGGGCACGCCCGTCGTCCAGGACGAGGACCCGGTCGGCGAGAGCCACGGCTTCGACGGGGTCGTGCGTGACGATCAGGCACACGCCGCCGAAGCCGTCGAGATGACGCCGGAGGGTGTGGCGGACGTGGGCACGGGTGGTCTGGTCGAGTGCGGCGAGCGGCTCGTCGAGCAGCAGGAGCCTGGGGCGTGCCGCCAGCGCGCGGGCGAGCGCGACGCGCTGGGCCTGGCCGCCGGACAGCTGCGCGGGCCGGCGGTCGGCGAGGTGCCCGACGCCGAGACGGTCGAGCCACTCCTGTGCCTCGCGGCGGGCCTCGGCGCGCGGGACGCCGTGAGTGCGCAGCCCGTACGCGGTGTTGGCCAGCGCGCTCATGTGCGGGAAGAGGGCACCGTCCTGCGGGACCCAGGCCACGCCCCTGCGGTGCGGAGGGAGTGTCGTGACATCGTCGTCGCCGAGCCGGAGTCCGGCGTGGGCGCGTGGGGTGAGTCCCAGGAGCGCGCGCAGCAGGGTGGTCTTGCCGGCGCCGTTGGGGCCGACGACGGCGATGGTGGTGCCCGGTTCGGCGTCCAGGGTGAGTCGATTGAAGCCGGTGACGTCGGCGTGCAGGGACCAGAGCTCCTGCGGTGCTGTGAGCTCGGTGTGGGCGCGCACGGGGGAGGGGACCGGGGCCGTGTCCGGGTCGGCTTCGACCACCGGGGGCCTGGGTTCGTGCGAGGGGACGGCGGGCGTGCCGGCCCAGCGGCCGCGCAGCGCGATGAGCACCAGCATCGCAATGGCGAGCAGCAGCAGAGAGACCGACGTCGCTGCCTCCGGCTCGTCCTGGAGCAGCAGGTACACCTGCAGCGGCAGCGTCTGGGTGGTGCCGGGGAGGTTGCCGGCGAACGTGATGGTCGCGCCGAACTCTCCCAGCGCACGAGCCCAGGTGAGGGCCGCCCCCGCGATGAGGCCCGGGGCGACCATGGGCATCGTGACGGTGAAGAACACCCGTACCGGCGAGGCCCCGAGGGACGCGGCGGTTTCCTCGTAGCGGGGCCGTAGTCCTCCCAGCGCGCCTTCGAGGCTGATGACGAGGAACGGCATGGCGACGAAGGTCGCGGCGAGGACGGCGCCCGAGGTGTGGAACGGCAGGGTGATGCCGAACGTGTTCTCCAGCCAGGGGCCGAGCACACCGCGGCGGCCGAAGGCGAGCAGCAGTGCCACACCGCCGACGGTCGGTGGCAGCACCATCGGCAGCAGGACCAGGGAGCGTACGAATGCCTTGCCGGGGAACGGGACACGGGCCAGCAGCCACGCCAGCGGTACGCCCAGGACCAGCGACAGGCCGAGCGCCCAGAACGAGACCAGCAGCGAGAGCCGCAGCGCCTCGATGGTTCCCGGCGTCGTGAGGTGGTCCGCGAGTTCGGCCCACCGAGTCCGTACGAGGATCCCGATCAGGGGCAGCAGCAGGAACGCGACGGCCAGCAGTGCGGGGATCGCCAGGGTGACCGGAGTGCGGGGGCCGGGTGCGCGACTACGCATTCGTTTCATCGGAGATCCCTGGGACTCGGGGTGCTGGATGAGGGAAGGGGGCTGCCCGTTCCCCGGAACGGGCAGCCCTCTCACGGCAGTCGCCGGAACTACGGCTGCTGGAAGCCCGCATCCTGCAGGATCTTCTGTGCCTCGGGCGAGGACAGCCACGCGACGAAGGCGGCGGCCGCCTCGGCGTTCTTCGACTGCTTCAGCGTGGCGGCCGGGTACTCGGCGATGGCGTTCTGCGCGTCGGGGATCTCGACCGCGTCGACCTTGTCCGTGGCGGTCTCCGCGTCCGTCTTGTAGACGAGTCCGGCGTCGGCCTCGCCGAGCTCGACCTTGCTCAGCACGGCGCGGACGTTCGGCTCCTGGGAGACCGGCTTCACCGTGATCTTCTGCGCGTCGAGGACCTTCTTGCTGTACTTGCCGGCCGGCACCTCGGGCGCGGCGAGGACGACCTTCAGCTTCGTGTCCGCGAGGTCCTTCAGCTCGTCGACCTTGTGCGGGTTGCCCTTGACGGTGGCGATGACGAGGCGGTTCTTGGCGATGACGGCCGGGGTGCCGGTGTCCGCCTTCACACTGTCCATGCTCTTGGTGTCGGCGGTGACCAGCGCGTCGGCCGGGGCACCCTGCTTCACCTGGGCGACAAGCTCCTGCGACCCGGCGAAGGAGAAGGTTATCTTCGTGCCGGGGTTCTTCTTCTCGTACGCCGTGCCGGCGGTCTTGAAGACGTCGGTCAGTGAAGCTGCTGCCAGCACCGTCAAGTCGGCCTTGGGGGCCCCTGTGGCGGACTCGGTGGCCTTCGCGTTGCCACCCTCCTTCTTGGAGTCGCCGTTGCCGCAGGCGGCAAGGGGGACGAGGAGGGCGGCGGTCAGTACGGCAGTGGCGGCGCGGCGTCTGGTGAACGTGAAGGGCATGAGGGTGGGACTCCTTGAGGACGTGGCCGGTCGGTGCGGTCCGTTGCGGGTGGTGATGAGCCGCGCCGGTGACGGGCGACGCCGCTTGTCGGAGTGAGGCGTCAGGTGCGGTCGATGTGCACGCTGGTCGACTTCACGCGGGCGGTGGCCTGCATGCCTACTTCCAGGCCGAGTTCCTCCACGGCTTCCCGGGTCAGCAGCGATACGAGCCGGTGCGGACCGGCCTGGATCTCGACCTGTGCCGCGACATCGCCGAGCTTGACCGCGGTGACGATGCCGGGAAAGGCGTTGCGGGCCGAGGTGTAGGAGGCGTCCTCCTCGCCGCCGCCGCTCTGGGCGACCTCGATGGAGAAGGCGGCCAGATCACGGCCGTCGATGAGGCGGCGCCCGCTGTCGTCGCGATGGGTCGCGACCCGGCCGGCGTCCGCCCAGCGGCGCGCAGTGTCGGGACTCACGCCGAGCAGACGTGCCGCCTGTCCGATGGTGTAGGACTGCATGTGCGACACGCTAGAGCCACGAAACTGGCATCTGCAACTCTAGATGCGATTATCCATGGCAGATGCCGGTTGCATTGGAGAAAGTTCCAATTGATCGGAGCGGTGATGCGGCCGCCGCGGTGTACAGGCGAGAACCCGCACCTCCGGATCGGATGGCTGATCAAGCCGTAGCGGCCGCACTCAGACGTCTCCACGCGCGTCCAGGAAATGCCATGGGCCGGGGCCCGCGGGATATCGGCCGGCGTGTTGTCGACCGAGGGTGGGCGAGGTTGCAGGCGTCGGCGAGTTCGCTCATCCGCACAGCGGTCTTGGAGGCCTCAGGCAGCGCACGACGGGCGTACTCAGGCAGACGGAGTCCGCCGTCGCGGGCCATGTCCGCGTCGCCCTCGTGCGGCAGCGCCATCGTGACCTGGCCCAGCGCCCGCACGAGCACCTCTTCGGCCTGGTCCAGGGGCCGCGGGGACTGCTCGGGGGACATGCCTCACACTCCGTCTGCTTGACAAGTCAAGCAGATACCGAATCTACTTGTCGCGACAAGCACATGCCTGCGCATTTACATGATTTCGCAAGCTCTGCAACTACATACCTCGCACAAAGGTGTAAAGCATGACGAAGATAGGCATCATCCTCGGAAGCACGCGCCCCGGACGCAACGGCGAGGCCGTGGCCCACTGGGTGCACGAGGTGGCCGCTCAGCGCACCGACGCCGAGTACGAACTCGTCGACCTGCTGGACTACAAGCTGCCGCTCCTGGACGAGCCCGCCCCGGCGGCGATGGGTCAGTACAGCCAGCCGCATACTCACGAGTGGGCCGCAAAGATCGCCTCCTTCGACGGCTTCGTGATCGTGACGCCCGAGTACAACCACTCGGTGCCCGGCGCGCTGAAGAACGCCATCGACTTCCTGTGCGCCGAGTGGAACAACAAGGCCGTCGGGTTCGTCAGCTACGGCTCCACCGGCGGCACCCGCGCCGTGGAGCACCTGCGCCTGATCGCCGGTGAGTTGCAGATGGCGGACGTCCGTTCCCAGGTGGCACTCTCCCTGTTCACCGACTTCGAGAACTTCAGCGTCTTCAAGCCCGTCGACGCCCAGGCCGACGCCCTCACGAGCACGCTGGACCAGGTCGTCGCCTGGAGCAAGGCCCTCGCACCGCTGCGCGCCAACTGACGCGAGGAACCACGAGACGGCCAGCCCGTGCCCCGCACCAGCGCATGACGCCGGTGCGGGGCACGGCCCGCGCCTACCCGCCGCCCGTTACCGGAAATGAGAAGCCTTTTAATGACCAACCGAGCTCCGTCCCCTGCGGGTGGGCACCCGATCACGCTCGGCCTGGACACGTTCGGCGACGTGACCGACGATGCCCAGGGCCGGCCACTGTCGCACGGTGAGACAATCCGCAATCTGGTGGCCGAAGGTGTCCTCGCCGACCAGGTCGGGCTCGACCATTTCGCGATCGGGGAGCACCACACCGACTGGATGCCTCTGTCCGCGGCCGACGTGGTCCTCGCGGCGATCGCGTCGCGCACCTCGCGCATACGGCTCGGCTCCGGTGTCACCGTCATCAGCTCGGACGATCCCGTTCGCGTCTACCAGCGCTACGCGACGCTCGACGCCGTGTCGAACGGCCGTGCCGAGTTGATTCTCGGCAGAGGTTCGAGCACCGAGTCGTTCCCGCTGTTCGGCTATGACCTGGGCGACTACGACATTCTCTTCGAGGAAAAGGTCAACCTCTTTGCCGAACTGCGCAAGGAGAAGCCCGTCTCCTGGTCGGGCCGCACCCGGCCGGCCCTCGAGGACCAGCCCGTCTACCCCTACAGCGAATCCGGAGCGATCCCGACCTGGATCGGCGTCGGCGGCAATCCGGAGTCCGTCGTCCGCGCCGCACGCTACGGATTCCCGCTGATGCTCGCGATCATCGGCGGTCCGACGGCACGGTTCGCTCCCTTCGGACAGCTCTTCCGGCAGGCGCTGGAGAAGTTCGGTCAGCCGGACCAGCCTGTCGGCGTGCACAGTCCGGGGCATGTGGCAGCGACCGACGAGCAGGCCGTGGACGAATTCTGGCCCTACTACGAGAAGGCCATCCGCAAAGTGGCTCAACAACGGGGATTCCGCGCCCCGACCTTCGAGCAGTTCATGCACGACGTCGGTACCGGAGGGGCACTGTTCGTCGGCTCGCCCGAAACGGTGGCACAGAAGATCGTCACCACCCTCCGGGAACTGGGCGCCCACCGTTTCGACCTCAAGTACGGGATGGACGGTCTTCCGCACGAGGCGCTCATGACCAACATCGAGCTCTTCGGTACGAAGGTGGCTCCCCGTGTGCGCGAGCTGATGGCCTCGTGAGCGACGTCGAGTTCACGCCGGCAGCCCCTGCGGCAAAGGACGCCGGCACGTCGTCACCGGGAGTGGCGGAGGTCATGCACCCACGGATGGTCCCGCTCGGGGGCCCACGTGCCCATCCGGTCCGACGGACGCTGCCGCAGCGCCGGCGATCGCTGATCGGAGCGTGGTGCTTCGCCGACCACTACGGCCCCACCACGATCGACGCCGCCAGGGCCATGGACCTGCCCGGTCACCCGCACACCGGTCTCCAGACCGTTTCCTGGCTGTTCACCGGCACCCTCGAACACCGGGACACCATCGGGTCGCGCGCACTGATCCGGGCCGGCGAGATGAATCTCATGACCGCAGGCCGGGGCATCGCCCATGCCGAGCACACCACCTCGGACACCACGACCCTGCACGGTGTGCAGTTGTGGATCGCCCTCCCGGAGCACGACCGTTTCGCCGAACCTCGCTTCGAGTCCTACGCGCCCGAGCCCGTCACCGTCGGGGAAGCCCGGATGCGCGTCTTCCTCGGCTCCCTGGCCGGCTCGGCCTCACCTGTCCGCACGAGCACGCCGCTTCTCGGAGCGGAGCTGGAGATCGCCCCGAAAGCGGTGGTGCGGCTGGAGGTGGACCCGTCCTTCGAGCACGGGATCCTGGTCGACTCCGGCGACATCACCGCCGGTGGGGTCGCCGCCACCGACGCACAACTGCTGTACCTGCCCACCGGAGCGGGATCCCTGACGATCGAGACGGGTGACCGGCCGGTCCGTGCTGTGCTGCTCGGAGGGGAGCCGCTCAACGAGCGCATCGTCATGTGGTGGAACTTCGTCGGCCGCAGTCACGAGGAGATCGTCACGTTCCGGTCGCAGTGGCAGCAGCAGATGACCGGTGATCACTACGAGGCAGGGCCGTACGGACGCTTCCCCGAGGAGTGGGCCACCGTGCTCCCGGCGCCCGAACTGCCCAACGCGCAGTTGAAGCCCCGGATGTGATGGCCCGGACAGGACGGTGACGTCGTTGCCGCGTGGTTCCACCGGCCTTCGGACCCGGAGACGGCCATCCCGTCGGCTGTGTCCGGAATGGCTCCTGGATCCAAGCCGTCGAATCCGAGGGCTCCGTCGGCAGCGATCACGCTGTTGAACCGGGGGAGATCTCCGAGCACATGGGGACCTGGGTCGAGCATCCGCTTGACGTCACAGCGCTCCTGGGCCGGTTCGGTCGTCCCCTCGCGGAGACAGTGCGCCGGCGCGAGTGCCGTCGGCTGCCCGCCCCGGTCTGCCGGCTTCTGCCGGCGAGCGGTGATCCCGGCCGTCCCTGGAACGCTGTCGGTGCCGTGGAACGGCAGGCAGGCCGCTGGTCCTGCTCGCCCGAGAGCGGGCTCGGGGCCGGCGGGCCGACGTCATCCCCTTCGCAGGACCCCCGTGACACGGCCTGATGAGGAGCCGACCTCGGAGCCCAGCGGATATTGCCGCCGGGCGTGCCCGGCCGGGCGGCTTCTGGGGTGGCCGGCAGGCGGCGATGCAGGCCGACGGTCGCAGTGTGGACGGTTGCGGGTTCCAGCGGGTCCTCTCATCCGGATGTCGGGATCCGCCGGTTGGGACCGGGGACCACGAGCGCGTCGGCCAGGCCCGCAGTGCGTGCGACCGGTCGCAGAGGGCCCGGGTCGGCGAACGGCGCCGGGCGGGGCCGCCGGCTGCGGCCCCGCCCATGCGCGTGCTGTGTCACGTGACGTCAGCGCAGGCCGAAGGCCCGGGTGATCGTCTGCGAGACGCTGTTGTCGGCGCTGTCCCGGGCGGTGACCCGCAGGGTGACGAAGCCGGCCGTCTTCGGGGCCTTGAGGCTCGTCCGCCATCCGTCACCGGCACGGTCCAGGTCGGCCCGCTGCCAGGTCGCCCCGTCGTCGTACGAGATCTCGACGGAGAGCTTCCCGATGGCGGCGGTCGTGCCGGGCAGGTGCGATGCGGTCACCGTGAGCTTGGCACGCCGGTCCGCCCGGCCCGCCTTGTCGGTGTCCACGCCGTAGTCGAGCTGGATCAGCGGCAGGGACTCCACCGACTCGGCCTTGGTGGCCGCGGAGGTGAAGTTCCACTCGGTCAGCGTGTGCGTCGAGTACGGGTGGGTCCAGGCGCCCCGGTCGTTGTCGACCACCAGCCGGTAGGGCAGCCGCTCCGCGGCGAGCCTCGGAACCGGCAGGAACTCGGCGTTGCCCCAGTCGAGTTGGCGGTCACCCTGGTAGAGCGACATCCAGTTCTTGACGTCGTAGTTGCCGCGGGTCCCACCGACATGGCCGGCGCCGGAGTCGCCCCAGCCGGGGGCGGGGATGTACACAGTGTCGAGGTAGCGCACCGGTTGGGAGCTGACCGGGCCCATTCGGGGTCGCTGGATCGGTCCGAACCAGTTGACCTTGCTGGTCTCACCGGCCGGGTAGCGCAGGGTTGCGATCGACTCCTGCCCGGTCTCCGTGGGGATGATGGCGCTCTCGTACCAAGCGCGGTCGGAGGTGACCCAGTCGGTCCGCTCTCCCTGGGCGGGAGCGATGACCTGGTTTCCGGCGGTCCAGCCCTGCCACACGTCGTAGCGGAACTCGTTCGCCTTGCCTGGACGGTGGTTGCGGAACGAGACGTCCACCCGGCTCAGGTCGCGCGGCTCCACCCGCCAGGTCGGGTTCGTCGGGACGGCGCCGGTCCAGTGGTGCACGACGTCGTAGAGGTATTCGGTGGTGGGATGCGAGGTGACCTTCAACTCGACGGATCCGCGCTGGAGCGCGTCGATCAGATCGTCGCCCTGGTCGGCGTTGAGTGTCGCGACCGTCAGCGGGGCCGGGCTCTCCGGGCTCCACGGGGTCTCGTCCCAGGGCCGCAGCCGGCCGACGCCGTCGTGGGCGACCAGGAGCATCTGCGCGCCCGCCGCCGCGGCGGCATCCGCCTGCTCCTTGATCGTGACGGAGTCGCTGCGCCGCACCACCACGGCCTTGCCGCGCACGCCCTTGCGGGCAAGCGTCTCGGCCGCACCCTCGTCGGCGAAGACCGCCGTCAGGGTCCGGGTGCCGGCAGGCAGCGGCTTCGCCGCACGCTTGACCAGCGGGTCGTCGAAGGTCTCCGACTTCGTGCCCACGGTCAGCGCCGGCTGCTCGAGGCGGAAGCGGGCGCCGAATTCGAACTTGCCGTCGGTGACCTTCTCACCGGTCGGCAGCGCCCAGATGCTGTCGTAGGTCTCGTTGGGCATCGTGGAGGACTCGACCAGGCTGTCGGTGAACGACCGGTGGATGTCCAGTCGCGGAGCGACCGCGGTGGTCTGCCTCGGCGCGTGGGCGAGGATCTGACGGGCCTTCCGGCCGTCCAGGGTGACGGTACGGTCCTGGTCCAGCTTGACGTCGTTGAAGGCGAGCGTCGCCATGCCCAGCGAGTGCGGCCCGTTGGCCCCCCGCACATCGGCGGTGAGCCATCCGCTGTAGCTGCCGACCGGCAGCCGTGCGGTGCCGGTGCCGGACTCGTCGAGAAACACCACCGTGAACAGGCGGTGAGCGGTGAGGACGACCCTGCCGGACAGCGGCTTGCCCGCCCGGTCCTTCGCGACGATGGTCAGGTTCTGCCGCTGCCCCTCCTTCGCCGCGCCGATCAGGGTCCTGGCCCGGACCTTTCCGGTGCCGTCCTTGCCGATGACCATGCCGCTGATCTGCTGGTCCGTGGGCAGCCGGTCCAGGACCGCGGTCAGGAGGACCGAGGTGGTGCCGTGGGCGGGAACGGTGACCTTGTCCTCGGAGAGGGTGAACAGCCCCGCCGGGGCGGCCGCGTCGATCGCCAGGTCGAGGCTGACCGGGGCGTCGCCGGTGTTGGTGTACACCACCTTCCGGACGTCGGTCTCTCCCGGCTCGTGGGGCCAGGCGCTGAAGCCGGAGAAGGCGCTGACGGTCGCGAACACCGAGGTGTTCACCGCCGCCAGGGCGTCGAGCCGCCCGCCGCCCGCCTGGTACGGGGTGTACGACGGGGTGGCCTTGGCACTGCTGACCAGTGCCTCCTTCAGCTGCACGCCGGTCCAGTCGGGGTGGACGGCGGCCAGCAGCGCGGCGGCGCCGGCGACGTGCGGCGTCGCCATCGACGTACCGCTCATCGTGGTGTAGTAGCCCGAGCCTCGCCGGTGGTGGGAGCGGGCCGCGAGGATGTCGACGCCGGGCGCGGTGATTTCGGGCTTCAGCCCGAAGTCACCGACACGCGGGCCCGTGCTGGAGAAGTCGGCGAGCTGGTCCGCGGAGTCGACGGCGCCGACGGTCAGCGCGGAGTCCGCGGCACCGGGGCTGCTGATGGACTGCGGGCCTCCGTTGCCCGCTGCGATGACGAACAGCGCACCGGTCTCCGCGCTCAGCCGGTCGACGGCCTGGCTCATCGGGTCGGTGGCGTCGCCGCCGCCGCCGAGGCTCATGCTGACGATCTTGGCCTGCTGGTCCCGGGCGGCCCATTCCATGCCCGCGATGATCCAGGACTCCTGGCCGCCGCCGTTCTGGTCGAGCACCTTGCCGATCTCCAGCCGGGCGCCGGGGGCGACACCGCGCTCCTTGCCTTCGGAGGCGCTGCCGGTGCCGGCGACCGTCGAGGCGACGTGCGTGCCGTGACCGTGGTAGTCGGAGATCTCCGGCTCGTGCGGGATGAAGCTGGCGCTGTCGTCGACCTGCTCGGCCAGGTCGGGGTGTTCGAGGTCCACACCGGTGTCGAGGACCGCGACCTTGACGTCCTTGCCGGTGTTGCCCTCCGCCCAGACCTGCTGCGCGCCGATCTGCGCGGTCGAGTCGGACAGGTCGGCCTTGACCTTGCCGTCGAGCCACACCTTGGCGATACCGGCCGCGAAAGCCGGCTTCGCCGAACGGGCGGATGCCGAGCCCGAACCGCCGGTGAGCGCGGACCAGAACGCCGGAGCCTGCTCGCGGTTCTGCGCGACGGCCGCGCCCTGCATGCTGTTCAGCCGGCGGACGACCTTCGAGCCGGCCATCTTGGGCTGGGTCCGGGACTTGGCCGCGGCGTCGGTGTAGCTCACGATGAGCGGCAGCCGGTCGGCGTGCGCGTCGTCGTAGCCGTCGGCGATCAGCTGCGTCACGTTGAACAGCCGCTTGTCCAGCTTCCCCGCGGCGACGTACGGCATGACCGAGTCGGGGTAGACGTACGTCGCGCCGTCGATGACGGTGCGGTGGAAACCCGTGGCGGCTCCGTTCGCGCCTTCGAAGGAGCGGACGACCGTGCCGTCGGCGGCGGTGCCGATCGTCACCTTGTCACCGGTGATCAGGGTGACGGTGTGTGTGCTGCCTTTGCCGGGTGGCTGGAGTGCGGCTCCGGCGGGTGGCACCGGACCGGCCGGGTCCGCGGATACCGCGGCGGTGGCTGGTATGACCCCGAGTGCCAGGGCGGCGACCACGCCGAGCGCGACCGGCCCGGGGCGGGGGATGGGGAGCATGGACAAGGAGACCCCTCAAGCGCTGCGAAGAGTGGAAGAGCATTGATCATCCGGGCCACCTTCGACCATGCTCAATAGGCCGGTGCTGTCGCTCTTATGACATGGCGCAGGTACGTCACCGCGGGGATGGACCGTCGGGGCACCTTGCCGGCACGACCTGATGACCGGCTGGAGGACCTCCGTTCGTCCCGCGGTGCCCACGTTGTCGGCCAAGGCCCGCGCGAGGATGTCACCAGCTCCTCGTACAGGCCCGACTCCTCGTGCAGGCCCCCTCCTCGGTCTGAACCAGGCCGGTTCGCCGCAGATTCGGGCCGGTCCGGTCGTCGTCAGTACAGACCTGCGGGGGTCTCCGACGCCGGCAACCGCCGGCTGCACCACCCGTGAACCGCCGACGAGCACGGCCGCGTCCGCGTCCTCGTCGTTCACGTCGAGCAGGAGCGTGCGCACGTCTCAAGACCCTCGTCGACCTTCAGATCGGCGTCTCTGCGGACGGTTGCGACGACGTTCCAGCCTTCCGAGACGCACTTCTCGACGGAGGCCCGGACCTTGCCGGAGGGGGCCGGTGATGACCACAGTGCGGTTCATGAAGGGTGGCTACGCCTCGATGCGGTCCCTGGAGTGGCACGCCCGCCTCGGCGTCGACGCGACCGCCCGGCACGTCACCGGGCGAGACCCCGCCGCACACCGCCGTCGGTGAACCTTTGCGCATCGGCGTCAAAGGTGAAGTCGAGTACCGCAGACCGGCACGCACCCCGAGTGCTCTACAGGTGCGACACAGCCCGAAAAGGGCGACCGTGGTGTAGGTGGCCGGTTGGCGCGGAGGACGCACCATGGCGCACAGCCCCCGTCCCTTGACCAGGTGTGATCGTTGTCCGCGGCGGTGGGCACGACCGAGTCCTGGTTTCAGCAGCGCGGTGCTCCTGTCGAAGGTCGCCAGGAACGCTGCGCACGCGCGCGCCCACGCCGAATTGAACGACTTCAAGAGCTCTTCTCACTGGGATCCGAGCCCGCGCCGACCCTGGGATACCGCGCGCCGCGATTCAGCCGTTGAGCAGATCGGGGCGACCGGCATGAGGCTGAAGGCGTACAGAAATGGCGGTCCAAGGGGCACGGAATCCGCGCCAGGCGTGATGTCGACGAGCACGACAGTGGAGGAACCATGAGCACAGCGAGATCTGTATCGCCCGGCCACCGCGACCCGGCGCTGCTCGGGCAGACCGTTGTCGTCATCGGCGGGAGCGCCGGCATCGGGCTGGCGACGGCAGGGCACGCACGCGCTGAGGGGGCAGACGTCATTCTGACCGGCCGGAACCCCGACCGGTTGCGGAGCGCGGCGACGGACGTCGACGCGGTCGACACCGCCGTCTTCGACGCGAACGACCCGGTGTCGTTGGAGCGGTTCTTTCAGGAGCTGCCGGAGCAGATCGACCACGTGATGGTCACGGCCGGACACCCGACCTACGGGCCGCTCCTCGAGATGGACCCGGATCAGGCGCGCCGGGCGATCACCGGGCACATGGTGCTGGCGCTCGAGGTCGCGCGCCACGCCGTCGGCAAGGTGCGCCCCGGCGGCACGCTGCTGTTCATGAGCGGCACCGGCGCCCGGCGGATGGGTCCCGGTCTCGGGATCGCGCCGACGGTCACCGCCGCTCTGCCGGTGCTCACGGCCGGCCTCGCGCTCGAGCTCGCGCCGGTCCGGGTCAATCTCATCGCAGCAGGCTTCGTCGACACTCCATTGTCGGCAAGGCTCCTCGGCGACGACCTCGACGCCCGTCGCGAGGAACTACGAGCCAGGCTGCCGATCGGCCGCGTTGTCGGACCGGACGATGTCGCGGCCCTCGCCGTTCACATCATGACCAACACCGCCCTGACGGGCGCCACCTACGACGTCGATGGTGGACAGCAACTCGTCGGCTGAGAACAGGGGCGGAAATCACCGCCGGGGGCGGCGGGCCGGTGGTGACCCGGTGTGTGCGGGGGCGGTCAGGCCAACTGGCTTGTGCTGGTGGGCGATCGGGGTCATGTGGAGAGGGCCGACGCCCCTGTCGCCTGTTCTGCCCAGACGGTCTTTCCCTGCGCCTGGTAGCGGGTGCCCCACTGGTCGGCGAGGCTCGCGATGATGAACAGTCCGCGGCCTGTCTCGTCGATGGTGCGGGCGTGTTTCACGTGCGGAGCGCTGGGAGCGGTGTCGCTGACCTCGCAGGTCAGCATCCGGTCGAAGATCAGACGTAGTTGCAGGGGTGGAGCGCCGTAGCGGATCGCGTTGCCGACGAGTTCGCTGACGATGAGTTCGGTGGTGAACGCGGTTTCCTCGTCCACACCCCAGGTCTCCAGTTGGCGGCGGGCCGCTGCGCGGGCGATCGGTGCGGCCTCGGGGTCCGCGGGTAGCGAGCGGGTCAGTACCCGATCCGTGGGCAGCGCCTTTGTGCGGGCGAGCAGCATCAGCGTCTCGCCGGTCCCGTGGCTGTTTGTGAGTGCGTGCGCGATGTCGTCGCTCAGGTTGGGCAGGGGCTTTGTGCCGGCGCCGTCCAGGAGTGGACGTAGTGGACCGGATGGCGCCAGGAACATATCGGCGAGCGCGGCCGTGCCCATCGCGAGGACGCTTCCCTCGGGGAGGTCGACGGTGGTCGCGGGGAAGGGGGCGGTGTCCCTTCCGGCGAGTGGGGGACCTGGGGGCACGGCCAGGCCGGCCGAGGTGCCGTCGGGGAATACGGCGACTGGCTCCGGGAGACCGGCGCGGGCGATGGTGCAGGTGAGATCGACCGGGTCGTAGATCGCGATGGCGCAGCGGGCGGTGAGCGGCTCACGGTTGAGGGGATCCGTGGGAGGCAGCGCGGCGCGCGCGGCGGCGAGACGGGCTGTGGTGTCGCTCAAGCGGGCCAGCAGCTCGTCGGGCTGCAGGTCCAGGGCGGCGAGTGTATGGACGGCCGTCCGCAGGAGTCCCATCATGATGGCGGCGGGAATGCCCTGCCCTGCCACGTCGCCGACGATCAACGCGGTCCGTGCGCCGGGCAGCGCGATCGTGTCGAACCACGCCCCGCCGCCCTCCGGGCAGGGAAGGTGCAGTGGGGAGATCTCCACGGTGGGTTGTGGGGCCGGTTGCTGGGGGAGAAGCCTGCGCTGGACGGTCGACGCGATAATCCACTCGCGCATGTACTGACGGGCGTAGCCGACGCAGAGCGCAGCGTGCGCACACATCGCGGACGCCACCGCGACGTCATCCTCATCGAAGGGGTCTTCATGCTGGTGGCGGTAGAAGCTGACCACGCCCAGCGCCTGACCGTGCAACACCAGCGGTGCCACGATCAGGGAATGCGCACCGGACCTCCTGACGGCGTCGGCCCGGGCCGGATCGGCTGCCAGCCACGAGGTGTCCTCCGCGAGCGAGACGAGGCGCGGCCGAAGGTCGGACAGGACGTGCGCGAAGGGGCTGCCCGTTGGCAAGGGGCCCACGTCTCCGACCGGGTGGGCCGGGACGTGGCCCTTGAAGGCTGCTCGGCGCAGCGGCACGTTCCGGTGGACGGGGACCAGGGGAGGCTCCTCGCCGCGGACGACGTCTTCGACCACCTCGACATCGGCGATGCCCGCGAAGGCGGGCACTACCGCATCCACCAGCTCCTGGCAGACATTCATCACGTTCCGCCGGTGTCCCACTCGTGTGCGGACCATGTCCAGGAGGGCCAGGCGGTTCTGTGCGTTCTCGCGCTCGGTGACGTCTACCGTGGAAGCAACCAGTCCGAGCACATCGCCGTGGGAGCCCTCCAAGCGGAAGTAGGAGACGGAGTGGAGTCGCCGCTTGCGTAGGCCTGGTGCCTTGACGCCCCGGACGAGCCGGTTCACCACCGGCGCTCCGTTCTCCAGGACCCTGCGTGCCACGGCGGCTTCTTCCTCGGGGTCTTCGAGTTCACACGCCTCGGTGAATTGCTTGCCCAGGAGATCCCTCACCGGCGTGTCATGCGGGGCGCGGGTGGCGCTGCCCATACGCACCACGCGCAGCTGGTCGTCGAGCACGTGCAGCACCACCGGTGACTGAGTGAACATGGCCTTCAGGATCGCCACGTCCTGTCGTGACACGGTGTCTCCTGCCGCGAGCACCTGCCAGACCACGGAGGTACCTCGCATCACCGGCTTGACCAGCACCGCGGCCGCATCCGGGAGCCTTTCCCGCCGCCATTCGTCGTCAGCGGCGACCACCCGCATGAGCGCGGTCACCGACTGGCCGACCGCTTGTTCGGCGGACCACCCGAACAGTTCCTCCGCCGGACGCCCCCACTCGACCACCCGGCCACTCTCATCGATGAGTACGAGCACGTCACCGCTGGGCATTCGAAAACACCTCCGCCTCCATCCTTGCCCACCCGTGCCTGCGGCAGGCCCGCACACCCGACGGCTGCACCGATCGGCTCAGCCTGCTTGCCACCAGGGCTGTCGTGCTCCCAGGGGGTGGACATCCGGAGGGACAGAAGGGGCTTGCTACCGGCTGATGTCGCACTGGCATCGCCCGCCGATGCTCCATTTTCCACGACAGGGATCTTGGGGGTATTTTTTATGGAAGGGACTGTTAAGTCGGAATACGGGTAAAACGGACTCGCGGCCTCCGGAGAGGCCATGCGCTGTATGGCCGAACATTTCGTCGCGGAAGGTGGACGAGCGTGCGGCAATACGATCTTGTGGTCCTGGGGGCCGGCAGCGGCAACATGCTGCTCAACGAGGAACTCGCTCATCTGCGTGCCGCTGTCGTGGAGCCGGACCGTTTCGGTGGCACGTGCCTCAACCGAGGCTGTATTCCGAGCAAGATGCTCGTCGTCGCCGCCGACGCGGTCGAGGGCGCGCGGACGGCAGCGCGGCTCGGTGTCCATGCCACCGTTGAGCACGTCGACTGGAAGGCCATCCGCGACAGGGTGTTCCAGCGCATCGATCCGCTGCACGACAGCGCGCTGAACTACCGCAGGGACAACGGCGTCGACGTGTACACCGAGGAGGGGCGATTCGTCGCGCCGAAGGTGCTGCAGGTGGGAACCGAGAGGATCACCGCTGACACCTTCGTCGTCGCGGCCGGGTCACGGCCGGTGGTGCCGAACATCCCCGGACTCGACACCGTGCCGTACCACACCTCGGACACCATCATGCGGATCGACGAAGTGCCCGCATCCCTGGCCGTCATCGGTGGCGGTTTCATCGCGGCGGAGTTCAGCCATGTATTCGGCGCGTTCGGTGCGGATGTCACGATCGTGCAGCGGGGGCCGCGCCTGCTGATGGCGGAGGACGAGGAGGTCTCGGCGCGGTTCACCGAGCTCGCGTCGCAGCGACATCGCGTCCTTCTCGATGCCGCCGTCACCTCCGTCGAACGACGTGGTGACGACGTTGAAGTCGCCGTGACCTGTCCGGGTGGCGACCATGTCGTCCGGGCCGCGACGCTGCTGGTCTGCGTCGGCCGTCGGCCCAACACCGACCGGCTGGGCGCGGTTGCCGGCGGACTGGAACTTGACGAGCACGGCCACATTGCGACCGACAGTGCCTACCGCACCTCAGTACCGGGGGTCTGGGCACTCGGCGACGTGGTGAATCACTTCCAGCTCAAGCACATGGCCAATGCCGAGTCGCGCCTGGTGCGGTACAACCTGCTCCATCCGCAGGGCGTGCGCACGTTGGCCAACAAGGTTGCGCCGCATGCGGTCTTCACAAGCCCGCAGATCGCCGGCGTCGGATTGACCGAGCAGGAGGCGCGGCGGCGCAAGATCGAGTACCTGGTGAGTACCCGTGGCTACGCTGAGACCGCGTACGGATGGGCGTTGGAGGACACCACCAGCTTCGTGAAAGTCCTGGCGAATCCTCTGGATCGTACGATCCTCGGTGCCCACATCATCGGCCCACAGGCGGCGACGCTCATTCAGCCATTGATCCAGGCGATGACACTGGGCCTGACGGTGGACCGGATCGCCCAGGACGTGCTGTACATCCACCCCGCGCTGACCGAAGTCGTCGAACAGGCTCTGCTGGCCTTGTAGTCCCGAAGAAGCCATCTCATGTGGCGTGTTCGCGGCTTGCGTCCGTGAGGTACGTGGAGCGTCCGGTACCGGATGAGCCGGGGAGCCTTCGGTGTCAACTCGGCCCGGTCACTCCGGTGTCGGCTGCGCCGAACCTCGCACTCCTGGCTGACAGCGACAGCGAAGCGCAGGGGTGGGCGGCGGCGGAATGCGGTGGGTGCTGGAGTCGTGTGCAACGGGGCGACGGCTTCGTCCGGGAACCGCCCGCGAAGGATCGGCGGCAGGCGGCGGCCGGGTCAGTCACCTGCGGAGACGTTGGCCGTCAGACGCTCCAGGAGGGACTTGGCAGCCTCGGTCTCCCAGGCGGTGAAGCCCACGGCGTCCCCCACGGCGGCGGGGATGGGGCGAGCACGCTCTTGGAGCTCGACCCCCTGCTCGGTGAGAGAGATCTGAACCGAGCGCTCGTCGTCCACCTGACGCTCGCGCCGGATGAGCCCGTTTGCCTGCAGGCGCTTCAGCAGCGGCGTCAAGGTCCCGTAGTCGAGCTGCAGCAGCGTGCCCAGAGTCTTGATGGGGAGGGCGCCGTGCTCCCACAGCACCAGCATCACCAGGTACTGCGGATAGGTCAGGTTGAGTTCCTCCAGCAGCGGGCGGTAGCGATTGGTCATCGCGCGCTGCGCCGCGTACAGCGCGAAGCACAGCTGGTCCTCGAGCAGCATGCTGGCCGTGGCGGCGCCGGCCTGCTCGACGTCCGTCTCGATGTTGCCCATCATGACTCCTCTCCCACGTGAATCTTTCGCACTAGCAGCATACTCCACAATGTTTTAGTGCACAATTATATTGTGCACACTTGAAATGGGCGTTTCGGTGCCAGTGCATCACGGATCCCGAGTGCACTGCACTGTCGCGGCATGAAGCCGACTGCTGCCCGCGGCGGCGCCGGTCCGCGGCCGCATGTCCGATCCGCCCGGGGCTGTCCGCAAGCGGCTGTGCACGCACCGAGGCCGGTGCCATCGGTTGCTCCGTGACGGTCCCAGGATCCTGATCGGCCCATGGCGGGCCGGCTCCCGAAGTGGCCATCCCTGATCACGGAGAGTGAAACGCCCGGGTGTGCAGCCCCAGGGCCTGGCCGACCTCGCCGCATTCGCCCGCGGTCTGCCGGCGCCGGCCCTGATGCGGCGACCGCTGATCGCATCGTCGTCGGCGGGATTGTGCCTGTCCGTGGCGCGCCCCGGACTCCTGCGGCGAAATCGCGTGGGCCTGCTCGGACCCCCGGGCCCGTCCGCCCAGAGATACCTTTGTCACACTCTAATTTGTCACGCTTTACTTGCGTGCGAGTTAAGTGGGGGGTAGGTTTCCTGTCAGGTTGGACCGCGCGGATGAGCCACCCCTTCGGCCATCACCGTCGTCCGCCGTAGCGGCCGGGGGCGCGAGTCGCCCCTTGGCTGCGACCACTACCTGTTGAACCGGTGACGCATGGGATGCGTAGTTCACCGACGTCAAGTAACAAGGACACCTCCCCCCATGAATCTGAAGCTCGAAATGATCGTGCTGCCCGTCTCCGACATCGGCCGGGCCAAGGCCTTCTACGAGAAGGTCGGCTTCCGCCTGGACGTCGACTACACGGCCAACAACGAGTTCCGGGTCGTGCACTTCACGCCGCCCGGATCCGAGTGCTCGATCATCTTCGGCGAGGGGATGACGCCCATCGCACCCGGCTCGTTCCAGGGCCTGTATCTGATCGTTTCCGACATCGAGGAGGCCCGCGCGGAGCTGGTCGGCCGCGGTATCGAGGTCGGCGAGATCTTCCACGACGCAGGCGGTCTCCTTCACCACGGCCACGAGGGCGGGGACGTCACCCACCGCGGCCCCGGACAGGAGCGGCTGGCCGGCCTGCACCCCGAGCGCGCCTCCTACGGCTCCTACCTCACCTTCAGCGACCCGGACGGCAACGGCTGGGTGCTCCAGGAGGTCTCGCAGCGCCTCCCGGGCCGCTGACCCCCCAAGCCTCCCCACGTGGACGGGCAGTCACCAGCCCGGACGGCGGCCCGGCCCTTTCAGTCCCTGGGGTGCGGCATCGGGGAGGCCCAGCGGTCGGATCCCCTCGCCGAGCGCAGGGCGAAAACAGGGCCAGGACGGCCTGACAGCTCTCGCACTCCGGGGTCGGGCGCAAAGGTGCGCCCCACCTCCCGGCGGCCCACCTGTCACGGGGGCCGCGTCGACCCGGCGGCCGTTGCACGGACGGCACGGTGAAGGACCAGCGCGCCGCGGTCAGGGCCGGGCGCCGAGAGGCAGTCGGCGCGTGGGGAGCAATCCGCTCCCGTTCCCCCACGAACTGACGGTGCGGCTCTCGGGCCGTCCGGTGGCGGGGAAGCGGCGGCGCAGGGCCCGTGGCCGGCCGCCGGTCACAGCCCTTCCGACGGGCGCTGCGGCGGCGGCGAGCCGTAGTCCAGCAGATGGGCCGCGGTGCGAGGCCCGGTAAGCCCGACCTGCCCACAAAGGCCGCACCATCCCACCGAGTTACAGAAGCAGAGCAGTGATGAACGGAGCAGTGATGAACGAGGCAATCCGCACCTACGACGTGATCGTCATCGGTGGGGGGCCGGTCGGCGAGAACGTGGCCGAACGCGCCCGCGCCGCAGGGCTCAGCACCGTGATCGTGGAGCGCGAACTCCTCGGCGGTGAGTGCTCGTTCTGGGCCTGCGACCCGAGCAAGGCGCTGCTGCGGCCGGTGGTGGCACGCGCGGACGCGAGCCGCGTACCCGGACTGAACCCGGCGGTGGCCGGCCCGCTGGACGTCGAGGCGGTCCTCGCACACCGCGACAAGATGTCCTCGTACTGGAAGGACGAGGACCAGGTCGACTGGCTCAACTCGGTCGACGTCGACCTCATACGCGGCCACGGCCGCCTCACCGGCCCCAAACAGGTAGCCGTGCAGACCCCCGAGGGCAACACCATCGCCCTGACCGCCCGGCACGCCGTGGCCGTCTCCACCGGCACCCGCGCCGCCCTGCCCCCCATCCCCGGACTCGACACCGTCCGCCCCTGGACCAGCCGCGAGGCCACCAGCGCCGACAAGGTGCCCGGCCGCCTCGCCGTCGTCGGCGGCGGCGTCGTCGCCGTCGAAATGGCCACCGCCTGGCAGGCCCTCGGCTCCCAGGTCACCATGCTCGTCCTCGAAAACGGACTCCTCGAGCGGATGGAACCCTTCGCCGGCGAACTCGTCACCGACGGCCTGCGCGAAGCAGGCGTCGACATCCGCTTCAACACCACCGCCACCTCCCTGACCCGCGAAGGCGGCAAGGACGGCGAGGTGCAGATCACCCTGACCGACGGCACACACCTGACCGCGGACGAGATCCTGCTCGCCACCGGCCGCGCCCCACAGACCCGCGACATCGGCCTGGAGACCGTCGGCCTCACCCCCGGCGACTGGCTCACCGTCGACGACACCCTCCAGGTCACCGGCATCGACGGCGGCTGGCTCTACGCCGTCGGCGACGTCAACCGCCGCGCCCTGCTCACCCACCAGGGCAAATACCAGGCCCGCATCGCCGGCACCGTCATCGGCGCCCGCGCCAACCAACACCCCATCGACACCACCCCCTGGGGCCCCCACGTCGCCACCGCCGACCACACCGCCGTCCCCCAAGTCGTCTTCACCACCCCCGAAATCGCCTCCGTCGGCCTGACCACCCGCGACGCCGAGCACAGCGGCCGCCGCATCAAGGTCGTCGACTACGACCTCGCCCACGTCGCCGGCGCCCACCAGTACACCGAGGACTACCGCGGCCACGCCCGCATCCTCATCGACACCGACCGGGACACCGTCGCCGGCATCACCTTCGCCGGCCCCGGCGTCGGAGAACTCGTCCACTCCGCCACCATCGCCATCGCCGGCGAAGTACCCATCGAACGACTCTGGCACGCCGTCCCCGCCTTCCCCACCCTCGGCGAAATCTGGCTGCGGCTCCTGGAGACCCACCGAGGCTGACCCGCTGCCCAGGCCCGGGGGCCGGCGCGAGGTCCAACGCCCCGTTCCGGTCCCCGCCGCCCGACGGTCGAGCCCACTGCAATCCCGGCCGGCACCACCTTCCCAGGCCCCGGCACGGGCCCCCGGGACGGCTGCGGCACCGGCGGGAAGGTTCCCTTCCGACGTGGGCCCAGCTTCGCCGGCTCCCTCGCAACCGAGGTGTTCGGCGACTTCGACGACACCGAACGCTGCCCGGCGCACAACTCCGAAGCCGAGGTCGCGCTCGGATTCGCCTCCGGCAAGGCAGCCCTGCAGAGCGGGCGCCGGTCCGTCCCGTCCCTCGTCATGGCCGGCCGTGACTTCGCCGCTGTGGTCCGCAAGCGTGAGCGCATTGAACTGGCGACCCGGCACGGTAGTTGACAGGGCAAGGAAGTGCTCTATCCTTGTCGCAGCAAGCAGTCGGCGGTGCGGGTTCTCTGGCGTTTCGGACGCGGACAGAGTCGCGCAGCGCCGGCCATGCGGCAATGAGGGCTCCGCGGACTCGGCTCCTGCACCCCGGTCAGTGCACCGAAGCAGTCGGCCGGTCATCCACTTCGAGCACGGGATGCCTTCGGCCGGCGCGGGGTTGGAGGGATGAGACGCCCGTCTCCTGGTTTCCCCCGGACCGGGGGGCGGGTCTTCCGTATGCGGCGCGTCGGCTTCGGACGTCCTCCGTGGCACGAGAGCGGGCGCGCCGTTCATCGCACCGACCACATCCACCAGCGGCAGGCTTACGCGCGGCATGTCCGGGCTCCGGTGGGACCGCCCTGCGAACCGGTCCGTAGAACGACCCCATCCTGGCGCCCAGCTGCGAACCACCGATACGGAGGAATGCGGATCGCATTCTCCGAAGAAGCACGCTCACGGCCGTCCCTCACTCGGGCCGCTCCCCAACGGTGCGGGTCTCGGGTCTTGCCGTCGGGTGGTGCTCCCGGTGCACCGTCGGCGGTCGGGTCCGGCTCGGTCCCGGGTGGCCCGTTCCGCGAGGCCGTTGCAGGGTGAGCGGGATGAGACCCGTCAGCCCTCCCGTGTCGAAGCCGCTGGACGTCGAGGCTTCCCGTCCGCGCAGAGCGCCGTCTCGTACGCTGCTCTGGCCGGCGGGGCTCGCGGTGGTGTTCACCGTCACCCAGTTGGCCCTCGTGGTTCCCGGTTCCGGTCTGGGGTGGGACGAGACGGTCTATGTCAGCCAGGTCGGCGGGAATGCTCCTCCCGCGTTCTTCAGTGCGCCCCGCGCACGGGGCATTTCGTACCTCGTCGCACCCGTGGCCGGTGTCACCGCGTCCACGACCGCAATCCGGGTCTTTCTTGCCCTGCTGTCCGGGGGCGTCCTCCTGGTGGCTCTGTGGGTCTGGCGGAAGGTCGTACCCACGCCGGTGCTGACCGGTGCGGGCGCCTTGTTCGCCGGGCTGTGGATCACCCTGTTCTACGGCCCGCGGGTGATGCCCAATCTGTGGTGTGCGTTCGGGGCGCTCATCGCCGTCGGCTGGTTTCTGCGTGCCACCGCGGACACCGCCGGCCGCCGGTGCCGTGCGTCACTCGCCGGTCTGGGGGCTGCAGTGCTCGCGGTGACCCTGCTGCGGCCTGCGGATGGAGTGGGGCTGGCCGTGCCGCTCGCCGCGGCGGTCCTGCTGGTTCCAGCCTGGCGCCGCCGCCCGGCGGTGCCGGCCGTACTCGTGGCCGGGCTGCTGCTCGGTGCGGCTCCCTGGGCCGTCGAGGCATACGCGCACTACGGCGGACTTGCGGCCCGGCTCCGGCGTGCCGGCGAGATCCAGGGCAGCATGGGCTGGCACATGGCCGTGGACGACCATGTGCGGGCCCTGGCCGGGCGCACGCTCTGCCGACCATGCGATGTGCCCTGGCAGTACCCGATCACTGCTGTGTGGTGGTTCGTGCTGCCGTTGCTCGTCCTCGGCGGCATCGCCGCCGCGTTCCGCGCCCGCCGGGGCGCCGCTGCGGTGGTGGCGACCGTGACCGCGGCAGCGCTGGCAGCGCCGTACCTGTTCACGATCGGCTACGCGGCGCCCCGCTTCCTGCTCCCCGCCTACGCCCTGCTGGCCGTCCCCGCGGCTGAATGTTTCGTGTTCCTGCTGACCTCGGTCCGCCCGGCGCTGAGACCGGTGACCGCGATCCTGCTCGCCGTCGGAATCGTCGCCCATCTCGGCGTGCAGTACGCAGTACTCTCCCGCGCGGTCGCCGGCAGCCGTTCCACCCGCGAGAACTTCACCGCGATCTCCTCCGCGCTGCACCGGCTGGGTGTGCGTCCGCCCTGCATGGTCAGTGGCCATCAGGCCGTACCGATCGCCTACTACGCGGGCTGCTCCTCCCGCCAGCCCGGCGGCCACGACGCCAGCATCTCCCCGGACGGCATCGCCGCAGCCGCGCGCCGCATGCCGGTGGCCGTCATCGTGGCCGCCCACGGCGCCCCGCCTCCGTACGCCCGGACCTGGCGGTTGGTACCCCTGCCGCACGCCCCCGGCCGGGACCACTACGCCGCCTACCTCGCACCCGGTACGACCCACACGGAGGGAGACACCCCAAGATGACCGCGCCCCGCACCGGCAATCGCGCCCGCCTCGGCCACAGACTCCGCTATGCCTCCCGGCACCCCGACCGCGTCGTGCCGTATCTGCGCCGACTCGGCCGCGACTGGAGGCTGCGGCTCAACGCCCGCGACCACGTGGCCTACTACCGCGCCGTGATGAAGGCGGACACCGCCAAGAGCCCATCAGCCGCGGTCGGCAGCGCGACCGAGGAGCGTTGGCTCGCGCTCGGCGAGATGCAGTTCGACTATCTGCTGCAGCACGGGCTCACCCGTGAGGACCGGATGCTGGAGATCGGCTGCGGCAATCTTCGCGCAGGCTGGCGATTCATCGACCATCTTCACACCGGGCACTACTACGGCATCGACATCTCTCCCGAGATCCTCCTCGCAGCGGGCGACACCCTCGCCGCGCGCGGACTCCAGGCAAAGCTCCCGCACCTCGCCCTCGTCCGCGATCTGCGCCTTTCCACCCTGCCGTCCGGGTACTTCACGGTGGTGCACGCGCACAGCGTGTTCTCGCACTCGCCGATCGAGGTCATCGACGAGTGCCTCCGCCACATTTCGCGGGTCATGGCCCCGGACGCCTTCTTCGACTTCACCTTCAACCGCACAGAGGCCAAGGAACACCACGTTCTGCGCGAGGACTTCTACTACCGCGTCGAAACACTGACCGAGCTCGCTGCCTCCCACTCGCTCTCGGCCTGCCTCATGGAGGACTGGGAGCAGCTGCCCCACAAGCAGTCCAAGGTCCGTGTGAGGCGCTGAGACGCGTCAGGCGCCCCGGAAGCAGGGACCGACGAGCGACGAGCGCCTGCAGGCTGTCCACCGAGGCAAACGAAAGCCGACGTCGGAGGGGCCGCGCCGTTGCAGCGGCGCGTGACGGGACATCCGTCTGTCGGCGCGGGAGGCGAGTTCGGCGCCGGCGGTTCGCCGCCGCAACGGCCGCGGTGCCGAGCTCGCCCGTCCCGGCCTGCCGGCGGCATCGACATGCCCGAAGCCGGTGCGGTCTCCCTGACCGGTCAGTGCCGCGGACGCATGCGCAAGAGAGGCGGACGGGCAAGCATGTCCCATCGGGGGCGGCACCCGTAGGTTCGACACGGGTGGCGCCCATGGCGCCGCTCCATCTGCCGTTCCGTGCACGTAAGGCCATTCCATGACCACCGCAGAAAACAACAAGTCCACGATCCTCCTCGTCCACGGCGCCTGGCACAACGCCTCGTGCTGGGAGAAGTTCGTTCCCGAACTCACGGCGCGAGGCCGGCACGTCGACACGGTCGACCTGCCCAGTGCCTCGGCCGACGCTGAGAACACCGCGGGGATGTACGACGACGCGCGCGTCATCCGCGAGCGCGTGGAGGCCGCCGAGGGGCTGGTGACCGTCGTCGCGCACTCCTACGGCGCCATCCCCGCCACGGAGGCCGTCGCGGACGCGGCGAACGTTTCCCGGCTCGTCTACCTCTCCGCCTTCATGCTCGATGCGGGCGAGTCGATCGACAGCCTGTCCGGGGGGAAGTTCTCAGGCAGCGACAGTGCGACGATGTCCGCGTTCGGGCACTACGAGGATCCGAAGACCACCTTCTACGGCGACGCCGCCCCGGACGACGCGGAGCGCGCCGCCTCGCGGCTGGTCCTGCAGACGACCCGGTCCTTCTGCGAACCGCTGACCACGGCCGCGTGGAAGGACGTGCCCTCCACCTACATCATCGCCGAGCAGGACACGGCCCTCGCACCGGAGTTCCAGGAGGCCATGTCGGCCCGCGCGGAGCGCTCGTACCGGCTGGCCTCGGGGCACTCCTCCTTCCTGTCCATGCCCGCAGAGCTGGCCCAGCTGATCACGGCGGACGCCGACCGCTGAGACGTCGTCCGGTAAGGGGCGGCAGCCCGCGCCGGGGCGGGCGGTGGTCGTCTCGCCCTCGGCGTACATGGCGACGTCCCTCGCCCCGCCGCAGTCTCCGCGGCCGCGATGCCGCCGACCTGCTGGTCTTCCCCGTCCTGGCCCGTGACAGGCAAGCCCTGGTCGACCTCGTGCGCAGCACCCTCAGCCCTCTGGAACGGGCGCGCGGCGGAGCCCGTCCACTCCTCGACACACTCACCGCCTACTTCGACACCGGCTGCGTGGCCGCAGAAGCCGCACGCCGACTCTCTGTGAGCGTACGAGCACTGACCTACCGTCTGGAACGCATCCACACCCTCACCGGCACCGACCCCGCCAACCCCGTGCACCGCTACACCCTGCAGACGGCTGTCATCGGCGCACGCCTGCTCGACTGGCCCAACAGGCGGCTTTGATCCGGAGCGGCCTGTGATGACGCTCGCCGTGGTCGCGAACGACCGGGCCTGCCGTACGAGGGCGTCCCGTTCGGGACGGAGGGCGCGCACGGTATCGATGTCGAGCCGTTCGGTCTCAGCGAGGGTCTCCGGGCGACGGAGAGTTCACCCGGCGACCAACGGGGCTGGTTCGGTCGGGTGGCTTGCCGGCTCCCGCTGGTGCCGTGCTCTGATCCAGGACGGTCTGATGCCTCGGAGGCAACCGAAGGGCATTGCGGTCGGGGTGCCCCACGTGGACCTCCACGCGCGCCGTTCCCACTGAGCCCTCGCAGGATGGGCCCATGGACGTCACCGAGGTACTCCTGCCCGGCGTCGGGCTGCGCTACGAGTTCACCACTCATCGAGGCGACCGGATCGGCGTCGTGGCACGGCGAACAGGGGACTTCGAGCTCGTCGTCTACGAGGCCCGGGATCCCGACGCGGGAAGGTCGGTGCTCCAGCTCAACAGCGAGGAGGCGGACACGGTGGCCGAGATCTTGGGGGCACCGCGGATCGCCGAGCGGTTCGCGGATCTGACCAAGGAGGTGCCAGGACTGCTCTCCGGGCAGGTCGAAGTACAGACGGGCAGTGCGTATGACGGCCGGGCGCTGGGCGACACCCGGGCTCGCACACGCACCGGAGCGTCGATCGTCGCTGTCGTCCGCGGCGACGACGTGATCGCCTCACCCACCCCCCAGGAAGTTCTCGCCGGAGGGGACATCCTGGTGGTGATCGGTACTCACGAGGGAATCGCGGGCGTGGAACAGATCGTCCAGGGCTGAACGTGCGTACTCCCGTCACCCTGCTGCTGGAACTGGGCGTCATCCTCGCTGCTCTGAGCGTGCTCGGGACGCTGGCGCGCCGCTTCACCCTTTCGCCCATTCCGCTCTACCTCCTCGCAGGGCTGGCGCTCGGTGAAGGCGGCATCGCACCCGTTCCCGCAGCAGGGGAGTTCGTGGAGACGGGTGCGTCGATCGGCGTCGTCCTGCTCCTGCTGACCCTGGGCCTGGATTTCTCGCCGGTCGAGTTCACGGCCAGTATGCGCAGCCACGTGCCTTCCGCCATGATCGACGTGGTGCTCAACGCCGCCCCGGGCGCGGTGGCAGGGTGGCTGATCGGGCTCGACGCGATCGGCATCCTGGCCCTTGCCGGGGCGACGTACATCTCGTCCTCGGGCATTGTCGCGCGGCTGCTGGCCGACCTCCGCCGACTGGGCAACAGGGAGACACCGTCGATCCTGTCGGTGCTGGTCATGGAGGACTTCGCCATGGCCGCGTACCTACCCGTGCTCGTCGTACTCGCCTCGGGCGGCCAGTGGTGGCAGGCCACACTCGGTGTCCTCGCCGCCGTGAGCGCCGTGGTCGCTGCCTTCATCGCCTCGTACCGGTGGGGCCACCACCTGGGCCGACTCCTCGCCCACCCCGACGCAGAGCAGCTCCTGCTGCGCGTACTCGGCCTGACTCTGATCGTGGCCGCTCTGGCTGAACTCGTCCACGCCTCGGCCGCCGTGGGTGCCTTCCTCGTCGGACTCACCCTGACCGGCGAAACCGCCACCCGCAGCCGGGCCGTGCTGAGCCCTCTGCGTGACCTGTTCGCAGCCGTCTTCTTCCTGGCCATCGGACTGTCCATCGCCCCCGAGGACCTGGTGCCCGTCCTTCCCACGGCGCTGGCCCTGGCGGTAGTCACGATCGTCACGAAAGTGCTCACCGGCTGGTACGCCGCCTCACGCGACAAGGTGGGGCGGCGAGGTCGGCTGCGTGCCGGAACCGCACTCGTGGCGCACGGCGAGTTCTCCCTCGTCATCGTCGGTCTCGTCGGCACCACGCGCGGCATACTCGGCCCCCTGGTCGCCGCGTATGTCTTCATCCTCGCCATCGCAGGCCCAGTCCTCACCCGCCTGGCGGGCGCTGTCCCTCTCCAGCCGGCTCGACGGCCGGGCGCTTGCAAGAGCAGGGCGGGCTGAGGGCGTTTCCTCGCTCCGCGGCCGCCGCCGTGCCCGATTCCGCGAATGCCTGGGCGGGAGGTTTCGGGGCGGAGGTCCCACCGGGGCGCGCCAGTCGCCGCGCGGCCAGAGGCAGCCGCCGACCGAGAGCTTCGGCCTGTTCGGCATGGCTGAGCCCTTTAACGGTGCGAACGTGAAGAAGCGCCGGCAGAGGGTCTCCAACCAGTGGGGGATCTGCGGTCGGCCGTAGGTCACCCGTCCGGCCGAGGAGAAGTTCGGCGGTCACGCGCCGGCATCACCATGGCTGCCGCCTGTGAAACGCGGGGATCGGGCGGGTTCCGTGTTTCGTGAGTTGCTGCGAACGGGGCGACGCGTGAAAAGTACTGCTCATGAAAGAGTCCTGGGTCGTGAGCGACGACTTCAAGCGCGAGGAAGCGCACAAGCGCCCGATGTCCCCCTGTGGCGCCCGGACGGGCTCGCCGTGCCGCACCGGCAACGGCAAGGCGGCCATCCAGGACCACACCGCACCATTCCGCCTCGTGCCCCAACTGGCGAAGGCCCTCGAAGCGCCCACCCCCGCTGAGCGCAACCCCGGCTCGGTCTGGACCGATCCTCTCGTCGAACGCCTCGAGGCAGTCGCGGCGTGAACACCATCGTTACCCAGGCCATCAGTACCGGGCGGCTGGACCTGCTGCCGCTGCACGTCGACCATGCCGAGGAGATGGCCGCGGTGCTGTCCGATCCCGCCCTGCACGCGTTCACCGGCGGTACTCCGGACACCCCGCAGGCTCTGCGCTCGCGCTACCAGCGCATCACCGCCGGCTCTCCCGATCCTGCCGTCGCCTGGCTGAACTGGGTGATGCGGCTTCGCGAGGAGGCGTGCCTGGTGGGCACGGTCCAGGCGACGATCAGCCCCTCCGGCCACGGCCCCATCGCCGAGATCGCCTGGGTGGTGGGAACTCCGTGGCAGGGACGGGGCATTGCCACCGAAGCGGCCCGAGGACTCGTCGACTGGCTCAGCCGGCAGCCGGTACGGACCGTCATCGCCCATATCCACCCCGGGCATCAGGCCTCCGCCGCCGTCGCCGCGGCGGCCGGGCTCACGCCTACCGACGTATGGCACGACGGCGAGATCCGATGGAGCCGGAGTGTCGGACAATAACGACATCGTCACCGTTCGGCGCCAGGACACGGCTGACCACGGCGACGTCATCGCTGTCCTGCTGGACGGCGAGCGCACCGTAAGAATGCCGCCCAACGTCCGCTCCCGCTCACGCAGTACGGCCTTCAGGCCCCTGTCGGGGGAGTGCCGGATTCCGGCCCGGCCCGGAATCCGCCGTGATGCCAACACTGCCGCCGTCCGTGGGCCCTCCGTGATGCCAAGTCGAGAATCGGGCCGATGGACCGCGGCTCGGCGACGTCAGGAAGGCCTCCGGTTCAGGACGTGACACTGCAACCTGAGCCCTAGGCGAATGACACTGGCGGCCCATGCGCGCCGACGCGAACGTCATGTCCCCGGAGCGTCGGGTGGCTCAACCTGCCGACACGGTGAGCAGGGTCGGCACCGTCCGGATGCAAGGCCTACTGGGCTGCCCTAGCGTCTTTGCCATGGCGGAGTCCAGCGCGCAGGACAGACATGTCCACGGAGCACACGGGCGGCCTCCGACGCGGGCGGAGCGCTGGGAGGCGGCCAAGCGCTCCCCTCTCCTGCCGGCGACGGTACTCGTGTTCATCGTCGCGCTGGTCGCAGGTCTCTTCGCATGGTCGTACACCTATGCATTCGCCAATCCCATGCCGCGCAAAGTGCCGACGGCGGTGGTCGGCCCGGTGAACGCCACGCACGGCGCTGTGTTCCTGGCGGGCATGGAGAAGGCGCTGGACGCCTCCCTGGACGTTCACAGGTACGCCCGCTACGCGGGGGCCAAGGACGCGGTCGAGGAGCAGAAGGTCTTCGCGATCTTCGACGTGCGGCAGGAGCGGAAGGTGACGCTGGACGTCTCGTCCGCGTCGGGCGCATCCGTGGCAGAGCTCCTGGAACAGGCAGCGCCGGTCGTGGCAAGGGCGGTGGGGACGGACGTCGTGGTGCGGGACATCAATCCGAACCAGAGAGGCGATCCACGCGGCCTGGCGATCTTCTACATCTCGTTGGCGGCCGTGGTGGTCGGCTTCGTGGGCGCCATTCAGATGAGTGTGCACGCGAAGGCACTGAACCCCGGTGTGCGCATCGCGTTCACGCTCGCGTACTCCCTGCTGGGGGCGTTCGCGATCGCCGCGATGGTGGACTGGCTGCTCCACGCCATCGACCTGCCCTTCGTACGGGCCTGGCTGACGTTGACCCTGACCATGTTCACCGCGGGCATGGTCTTCCTGATGTTCATGGTCCTGATCGGACGGTGGGCCATCATTCCCACATGGGGCCTGATGGTCCTGATCGGCAACCCCTCCTCCGGCGGTGCGGTCTCCTGGCCGCTCCTCCCCCCGTTCCTGGGCGCCATCGGCCGTTGGCTGCCCCCGGGCGCCACCATCAGCGCCATCCACACGGAGGTCTACTTCGCCGGCCATCCGCATGCCTTCCCCTTCCTGGTCCTTGCCGGCTGGGCCCTCGTCTCCACGATCGTCTTCTGGGTCCGCGAGCACCGTCGTCCAGGAAGGCGGATCGCCGCGGCGCACTCGGCGTGAGGGCGCCGGTCACGCCGTGGTCGTGGTGACGCCGTCAGTGGAGCAGCGAGCCGAGGGGCGCGAGTCTCAGCCGAAGACCCGGGCGAGGGCGACCAGGACGGGGGCTGGCACGAAGGCCAGGCCACTCTCAGCTCCGCGTGACCCGCCGCTACGCACACGCCACGATGTACCTCACGCAGGAGGCTGACCGCCATACGAGGGAGCCTCTGGCTGCGAGCCGAGACCACGGCCGCCCCGCAGAGGACGTCGGGCAGGACAGGCCCGCGGGACTCCCGTTCCGCTGGGAGCCTCCCAGGCGTGTGCTCTTCAGGTCCGCAGGTGCGAGGCGCCGTTGAGGTCGAGGACGGCGCCTGAGGACCATTCGGCTTCAGGGGAGGCGAGCCAGAGGACGGCGGCGGCGATCTCGGAGGCCGTGGCGATGCGATGGAAAGGGCTCTGGGCCAGGATGGCCGGGCCGTCGGGACCTGTGAGGCGTGAGGCGACCCTCTCGGTGGCGAAGAAGCCGGGGGCGACGGAGGCAACGCCGATGCCGTGCGGGGCCAGGGACACCGCAAGCGACTGGCCCAGGGCATGGACCGCAGCCTTCGTCGCCCCGTAGGCCGGGTGGTCCGGTTCGCCGCGGAACGCGCCGCGAGAACCGATGTTGACGATCCGTCCGCCACCGCCCTGGTCGATCATCCGCCGCGCCGCAAGGTGGCTCAGGTTCGCCGTGGCGAGCAGGTTCACCGCCACATGCCGCTGCCAGACCGCGACCCACTCCTCGTAAGGAGTTTCCGCCAATGGGTGGCGCACGTTGACCGCCGCGTTGTTCACCAGCACGTCGACCCCGCCCAGCGCCTCGGCGGCCGAGTCCACCACGGCCGCTGCCCCCACCGGGTCCGAGAGGTCCCGGCCGATCAGGACGTGGCCCGCGCCTTCGAGGGAGCCGAGTGTTGCGCGGGCCTCATCGGCGCGTGAGCCGAAGTGGACGGCGACCCGGTCGCCGTTGGCCGCGAACGCCTGGGCCACCGCGCGGCCCAGGCCCCGCGACGCGCCGCTGACAAGGACACGCCGGCCTGAAGCGGGCAGGTTCATGGAAGTTCGGTCTTTCTGATCTACGAACGGAAAACAAGGCGGCGCCTGGAGAATTGGGGGACCACTCCGCCCCGGAGGCACAGGACACCCCGCCCAGGATCTCAGGTCACGTCGAACGCCTTCAACCAGCGGCACCTGCCCGCCGGGCGGTACGCGGCGCCCGTACGCCCGCCCCACGCCGCGCCCCGCCGGACCTGGGCGCTCCGCTGCTGGTGCAGCCCGATGGCCACCGCGACCACGCTCCAGCCCTTCCGGTCGCCCTACCGCGTCCCGGAAGCGCCCGACGTCGCCTTCCACACCGGCCTCGCACCGTGCCACGACCTGCGCGCGAAGCCCTTCCATCGCGGCGTGCGAGCGCTCCTCGACACGGGTGCGCTCGGCGAACTCCTCGATGGCGACGCCGTCCCGCCCGCCACCAGTTCCTCCGGGCAGCGCAATGCGAAAGCCGATCGCCCGCTGGAAGCTGGACGTGACAGGCGGCGCGCCGCGGCCGCCGGCGGCACGGGATCGGCGTACGGGGTGCGGGCTCGGAGTCGAAGGGAAGGGGCGCGCTCTCCGTCAGGGAGAGCACACCTCGCCGTGCGCCGGCAGTGGATCGATCACCCGATGCACACACCGATCAGACACACCTGTGGTGATGTCGGCTTGTCTCCCAAAACACCCGGCAGAAGGTCCAGCGATGTCGGGCCGGTGTCCGGGCGTTCGGTCGCAGCGGGCACGGTCGTCGCCGGGGCCGACGGTTCGGCGGTGCCAGGCTGCGTCGCCTGGGCGGGCTCGGGTGCGGTGTCCGGCGTTGCGCGCGAGACCACGGGGGATTCGGCAGCGGTTGTGGACGGCCGCCGCTCCGTCGTCGAAGAGGAAGACACAGCGACACCGGCGTCCTGCTGCCGACCGGCCGTCTGCGGCCGGCCCGTGCCGGGCTGCGGTGAAACCCGCGTGTCCGGCTGCTCCGACGGCGGTTCCACAGCCGCGGTCGAGGGCGTGGTTCCGGTGGGCTCCGGAGGTGGCGCTGCGTGTGTGCGATCGTTGGAAGGCTTGCTGGTCGGCAGCGCGGCAACGGTCAGGCCGCCGCCGACGAGCGCAACGGCCGTCGCCGCCGCGGCGCGACGCCGGTTCTTCTTCCAGCGTGCCAGTTGCCGGCGCCGAGCCGCCCGGCCCTGCCCCGTGGAGCCGACGCCTTCGAAGCCGTCGGCCGGATCCGTGTCCGACGCATCCGCCGTTGCGTCGTCGGACACGCTGTTGCCCGTCGGTGCGGCCCCGTAGATCCAGGCGTCACCGTGGTGATGAGCGTCGGGGTGGGACCCCGGAGCTGAGGCCGCCGCCGAGTGCCACGCCTGCTGCGTTCTTGCGCCGGAGACGCCGTCGTTGCGGAGGTGCCGGGAAGGCGGGGCGATGTCCGGAGCGTATGCGCCGCACCCTGGACACACGAGTGCCCCGTTGAGATTCCGGCGGCACGAGGAGCAGTAGTCCATCTGCGATCTTTCTGTGGTGACTGCGTCGCCAGGGACGCCGACGACCTGTTTCGAGTTCGCACGCGGGATCGAGCGGCCAGTAACGCTACTGGCACTGACGGAAGGCCGTGCGCAGCCTTTGTGACGCTGCTGCAAAGATTTGCCGCCTGCCCGTCGCGGTGGAACGCCAGGGGCGCCACGCCGTGAGGACCGCGCCCTGATGCCTTGTTCGGTCACGGACCTCACGTCCTTCGGACCCGCTCGTACGGAACCCGTCGGAGGCGGCGTATGTGTGCAGCGATCCCGTGGCCGAGCAGAAGGTAGGTCCTGACGGGCAGTGCGTAGTTGAGCAGGGCCCTCTTCAGGTAGGACTCGATGGTGAAGATGTCCTGGGGCCAGGGTTCGGTGGCCCGAGCCCGGACGGCGGTGACGGCTTCGTCGAAGGCGGTGTCGAAGTGGGACCAGACCATGCCGAGCCGGTCGAGGCACTTGATCCATGACGGAGCTGAAGCACCGCGGCAGGCGAGGGGAGTCGAGGACGTCTTCATGCTCGTCTGCGACGGGCTGAAGGACGCATCGCCGAGGTTGCACGTCATACCTCCTCGGCTGTCGGACCGATGTTTCACCCGCTGCGCTGTGCGGTGCAGACGGCCTGATGACCTGCGGTCCGGGGCGGCAGCACGGGGAAGTGCCGATTTCCGGTGAGACCCTTGTCTTGGGCAGGATGGGTGCCATGACCGAGATCCGCACCCCCCGCCTCATCCTCCGTCGCTGGTATGACGACGACCTCGCGCCTATGGCGGACATCAATGCGGACCCACAGGTCATGCACTGGGTCGACGACGGGTCGGTGCGCGGCCTGGACCGCACGGCGGAGGACATCGAGGGGTGGGAGGAGGAGTGGGACGAGGAGGGCTTCGGCCTCTTCGCCGTCGAGCTGCTGGCCTCGGGCGAACTGGCTGGTTTCACAGGTCTGTCCGTGCCCGAGTTCCTGCCGGAGGTGCTGCCCGCCGTCGCGATCAGCTGGCGGCTCGGCTCACAGTTCTGGGGCCAGGGATACGCATCCGAAGCCGCCCACGCCACACTGGAGTTCGCGCTCCAGGACCGCGGCCTGGACCGAGTCATCAGCATCAGCCGTGTGGGCGACGACTCCTCCGAGAACGTTGTTCGCAAGCTCGGCATGGTGCTGGAGCGCGAGACGGCACACCCGGTGTACGGCTTCCCGCTGCACGTTCACAGCATCGACCTCACCGAGTTCCACGGGTGAACCCACCGACCCGGCGGATCATCGGCCGGCACCCGCTGCCCCCTCCATTTCGTGGAGGAGGTCACCGAGCAGCCCAGGGTGGAGCGGGAACCGAGTGAGGTCACCCCCGGCAAACGCCCGGACACGGAGATCGCCGGTATCCGCGCACGCTGATCGACCGGCGGTCCACCCACCGCCCCGAGATCGAAGACGCTGGACCAGCCCAAGAGCCGAAACGCCGATCTCGCGGTTCAACGGCGGGCAGGTCGCGGACCATTGCGCGCCTTCCGATGCTCCGGGCGCTGGTCGGGGCGGACCGGTTCGTACGGGGTAATCCGTGCTCGCAGCGACTGCACCGGGGCCCCGGCGTCGGCCGTCGGTTCGGGACGTGCATCCTGGAGCCCCCGGCCGGCTCTCGCGGGCCGTGTGCAGCGGCGTCCACGGGACAGGCCGGGCGGGCGGAAACCGACCGGACCGGACACAGGAGGGCCGATTGGAACGGCACGGAAGGGTTCTCGCGTTGCTCGACGCTGCCGGCACGTTCTTCAAGCCGGAACGGCTCGCCTTTCCCGGCGCGGGCGAAAGTGACTGGGAACGCGCGGCCACCCTCGATCCTGGCGCATGAGGGCCGGACGGGACGTGGCGGCTGAACTTCTGGTGCTTCGCGATCGAGTGGCCCGGCGGGCATTGGGTCCTGGTCGACGCGGGCGTCGGGCCGGCCGAGGGCCCGGGGGCTCCGTGGTGCCCGGTACCGGGCCGGCTGCCGGAGGCGCTCGCCGAGGCCGGGATCGCGCCGGCGGACGTGGCGGCTGTCATCCTGACCCACCTGCACGAGGACCATGTGGGCTGGTCGACGACAGCTGACGGGGACCCCTTGTTCCCCCAGGCCCGCTACCTCGTCCAGCACGCGGAGACAGCTGCCCTCGATCGGTCGGACCCTGTGTGGCAGTGGGTCGTCGAACCGCTGCGCGCAACGGGACAGCTCGACGAGGTGCATGGGGAGCACCGGCTGAGGCGGGGGGTGACCCTGCTTCCCACGCCCGGACACACACCCGGCCACCAGTCCGTCCTTGTCGAACAGCCCGGCGGCCGGGACGTCGTCGTCACCGGCGACGCACTGGTGCATGCCGTCCAGTTGGGCAATCCCGCCGTCGCCTACGCCCACGAGCGTGCCCCGGACACCGCCCGCGCCTCCCGCGAGGCGCTGCTGGAGCGAGCTGCGGCACACCAGGCCCTCCTGGCACCCGCGCATCTGACCCGGGCGTTCATCGAACCGTAGAACGTCCGGGGGCACCGCGGACCACGGCACGATCGGGCCCGTGCCTGCGCCGTGGCCGCGGTCGTGCCGTGCCCGGGGACGGCGTTCGTATCCCCGGTCAGGGACCGCAGGAGCGTGTGGCCGCCTGTTCGATCAGCCGGAGGCCGCGTTGGCGATCACGGCGCAGAGCGGACGCTTGAGGCCTCCGCCGGCCTCTTCGAAGAGCGTCGCCGCCCAGGTTGACCGTGCACCTGGAACGGCTCACATCGCATCCCCTGCCGACGGCATCCGGATGACACTCACCCCGTACGGGCGGCTGCGGGCTCGAGTCGGACCACGATGCCTTTGGCGGTCGGTTGGTTGCTGGTCTCGGCCACGCTGTCCAGCGGCAACAAGACGTTGGTCTCGGGGTAGTACGCGGCGGCACAGCCGCGTGCTGTCGGGTAGTGGACCACCTCGAAGTCCTCTGCGCGGCGCTCAGCATTGTCGGCCCACACGCTCACCAGGTCGACACGCTGTCCCTCTGCCAAACCGAGTCGGGACACGTCATGTGGGTTCACCAGGACCACTCGGCGGCTTCCGTGGATGCCTCGATAGCGGTCGTTGTCCGTGTACGGGATGGTGTTCCACTGGTCGTGGGAGCGCAGTGTCTGCAGCAGCAGGTGCCCCTCGGGGGCGTGCGACATCTCCCAGGCGTTGCAGGTGAACAGGGCCTTGCCGACGGGAGTGGGATAGACCCCTTCGTTGACAGGATTGGGCAGCCTGATCCCGCCGGGCCGGGTCACCCGACGGTTGAAGTCGTGCAGTCCTTGCACGACGTGGGAGATCCGGTCACGGATGGTCCCGTAGTCGGCTTCGAACTGGTGCCATGGAATTCCGGCCTTGCCGTCGAGGGTTCGGCGGGCGAGCCGGCACAGGATGGCGACCTCGCTGAGCAGGAGCTTGGAGGCCGGCTCCAGGCGCCCGTGGGAGGTGTGCACCTCGCTCATCGAGTTCTCCACGGTGACGAACTGCTCGCCGGTGGCCTGGGTGTCCCGTTCGGTGCGGCCCAGGGTCGGCAGGATGAGCGCGGTCCGGCCGCAGACCGCGTGGGACTTGTTGAGCTTGGTGGAGATGTGGGCGGTGAGGCTGCATCGCCGCATGGCGTTCTCGGTGACGGCAGTGTCCGGAGCGGCCCGGACGAAGTTGCCCGCGACGCCGAGGAAGACCTTGATACGGCCTTCGCGCATGGCCCTGATCGAGTTCACCGAATCGAGCCCGTGGGCGCGCGGCGGGTCGAAGCCGAACTCCTTTTGCAGCGCGTCGAGGAAGGAGTCGGGCATCCGCTCCCAGATGCCCATCGTGCGGTCGCCCTGGACATTGCTGTGCCCGCGCACCGGGCAGGCCCCGGCTCCGGCCCGGCCGAGGTTTCCTCGCAGCAGCAGGAAGTTCACGATCTCCCTGACGGTGGGGACCCCGTGCCTCTGTTGCGTCACCCCCATGGCCCAGCAGACGATGACGCGGTCGCTGCGCAGGACCTCGTCCCGGACCTTCTCGATCTCTTCTCGGGTCAGTCCGGTCGCGGTGAGGACGTCTTCCCAGGCGATGGTTCGGGCGTGCTGGGCGAACTCCTCGAAGCCGCTGGTACTGGAGCGAATGAAGTCCTGGTCGAGTACGGTGCCCGGTCGGGCGTCCTCCGCCTCCAGCAGGAGTCGATTCAGGCCCTGGAACAGTGCGAGATCGCCGCCGCTGCGGATCTGAAGGAACCGATCGGCGATCTGTACACCGCGGCCGACCACCCCGCGAGCCGTCTGCGGGTTCTTGAACCGCAGCAGTCCTGCCTCCGGCAGGGGATTCACCGCGATGATACGGGCGCCGTTGCTCTTGGCCTGCTCCAGCGCGGAGAGTTGCCGCGGATGGGTGGTGCCGGGGTTCTGCCCCACAAGGAAGATCAGGTCGGCGTGGTGGATGTCCTCCAGGCTCACCGTTCCCTTGCCGGTGCCCAGGGTCTCGTGCAAGGCGAAGCCGCTGGACTCATGGCACATATTGCTGCAGTCGGGCAGATTGTTGGTGCCGAAAACCCTGGCGAAGAGCTGCAGAAGGAACGCGGCCTCGTTGCCTACCCTGCCTGACGTGTAGAAGACGGCCTCGTCGGGCGAGTCCAGCCCCTTCAGTTCCTCGGCCAGCAGCCCCATGGCGTCGTGCCAACTGATCGGCTCGTAGTGATCCGAATCCGGCCGTTTGACCATCGGTTCGGTCAGCCGGCCCCGTTGGTTGAGCCACAGGTCGGACCGTCGGCCCAATTCGGAGACCGTGTGCCTGCGGAAGAAGTCGGCCGTGATGCGCCGTGACGTCGCCTCGTCGTTGATGTGCTTGGCGCCGTTCTCGCAGTACTCGTTGAGGTGCCTGTGTCCGGGAGAGGGATCGGCCCAGGCACAACCGGGGCAATCGATTCCGTTCACCTGGTTCATGGTCAGCAGTGTCAGTCCGGTTCGCCGCACCGACGTCTCCTCCAGGGAGTACTGCAATGCATGGGTCACCGCGGGCACCCCCGCCGCCCACTTCTTGGGCGGAGTCACGGTGAGTCGTTCGTCCGGCTCTTCGCTCGGTGGCTTCTTCATCGGGCGTGTTTCTCGCTCTCGTGCGCTCAGGCAGGCGGATCAGCCGACGGGCCAGTGAGGGACCCGGCTTCTGGGTGGTTCCGGCTCCAAAGGCTGGACGTGGCCGTTGCGGACGCTTCCCCGCCAGGCCCCACCCTCTTGCCCGAGACCCTCGATGAACTCTTTGAAGTGGCCGAGTTCGGCCCGGACCACACGACGCGTGAAACCGGGGGCATGGGTAAGGCGGCCCGTGACTCCGTGAGGTGTGACGTGCATGCGTACGAATACCGCGGTACGGTCCGATGCGGTCGCGCGGAACGACACCTCGCCCCGGTGGTGGGAACACCGGTCCAGGCTCCGCCACGCCACGAGAGAGTCGGGCCGCTGCTCCACGATTTCCGCCTCGAACTCGTGTCGCATCGGGCCGAACCCGATCACCCAACGGGTGAGATTGGGGCGGATCTGCTCGACGCTCTTCACCACGGACATGAACCGCGGAAAGCTCTTGAACTGCGTCCACTGGTTGTAGGCGGTACGCACCGGTACCGCGATTTCAATTGTCTCTTCAACGGTATGCATGGCCCACCTGTCTTCAGGCGCTGCTGTTCTCAGTGTCACCGTCTGCCTGGCGGGCCGCCATGTGAATTCATACAACGCTACGGTTGGTTCCCCGGCGGGTGGCGCGTCAACCGACATTGCTCTATGCTGCGGACCTTTTCCTTCGCCCGGCGCAATACGGCGTTTCACTTCTCAGCCGCTCAGTCTCACCTGGTCCGAATGCGGTAAGCCGCCGAACAATACGGCCCCGCCCTCCGGAACCCAGCCCCGACCAGTACGGAACCCGAGTTGTCCGCGGTTGACACGACGCTGCCCGAAGGATGCATCGGACATCCCTCCGAGTGAGCGGCCGCGCGTCCGCACGATCGGGGTGCGGTCTCCGCGTGCGGCGGCGCCATGGAGGAGCCGGCTCGTCTTCGAAGACGAGCCGACATACACGGGCCGCGGCGAGTTGACGGCGAAGAAGACGAACAGGGCGGCGCCGTGCCTGCCGGGGTCGTAGACGCCCTGGCGGGGGCCCGGCCAGAGCATGAACCTGCGCGGCCTTGAGCGGTTCGGCTCAGATGCCGAGGAACACGATCGCGTGGGGCGGAGATGCCGCGATAGGTGAAGGCCCGTGGGGTGCGGTGTCAGGCCCGCTCCCCACGGGCTGCTGGGGGATGCCTGCTATGCGGCGGTGATGCGGATGACGGCCTGTCGCGTCAGTTCCCGGCGGTGAGGCGAGGTGTCCAGGGCGCGGTGCAGGGTCAATCCCTCGATCAATGCGTCCAGTTGGCGGGCGGTGTCTGCGTCGAAGTGCTGTTCCAGCAGGTGACGGCTGCGCTGCATCCACTGGTGGGTCAGCTGCCGGTATTCCGGGTGGCGAGCGGCGAGGGTGTAGAGCTCCTGGGCGAGGATGAGATCGCGGCGAGGCCCGTCGGAGAGAGCGTGTACGAGGTCGGTGACGGCTTCGCGGGCCTGCTCGGCGCTGCGTGCTCGGCTGAGGTGTTCCTCGAAGACAGCCACGATGTGGTTGGCGAAGCGTGTGAAGGCTTGTCGTAGCAAATCGTCGATGCCGGTGAAGTGGTAGGTCATCGACCCGAGGGGCACGTCGGCGCGGGTGGCGATCTTGCGGTGGGAGACGCCCGCGACTCCCTCGTCGGCGATCAGATCGAGCGTGGCGGCGAGGATCCGTTCGCGTCGCTGCGGATCGGTGTGTCCAGTGGCCATGAGGGGGCGCCTAGACGTTGCGTACAGGGCGGGCGGGGTTGCCGACCGCGACGACGTTGGCAGGCACGTCCTTGGTCACCACTGCCCCGGCGCCGATGACGGCGTTGTCGCCGATGGTGACTCCGGGGCACACGATGGCCCCGCCGCCGAGCCAGACGTTGTCCCCGATGGTGATGGGGCGCGCGGCTTCGAGCTTGTCGCGCCGGGGCTCCGGTTCGACGGGGTGGGTGGGAGTGAGGAGTTGGACGTTCGGGCCGATCTGGCAGTCCGCGCCGATGGTGATCCGTGCGACGTCCAGCGCGGTGAGGTTGTAGTTGACGAAGGTGCGGGCCCCGATGGTGATGTTGGTGCCGTAGTCGACGTACAGCGGCGGCCGTACGTCGACGCCCTCGCCCACCGAGGCGAGCAGGTCGGCCAGGATCGGCCTGGCCCCGTCGGCGTCCTCGATGTAGGCGACCTGGTAGCGGGCGGCCAGTCTCATGGCGCGCTGCTGTCGCCGGGCGATCTCCGGGTCATCGGCGATGTACAAGTCACCCTCGAGCATGCGCTGCAGGTTCGTGCGCGGGTCGTCAGCGAAGTAGTCCATCGGCATGCGTACGATCGTACACTCTTGAATGTACGAGCGTACACTCTTCCTGGCCAGGGCATGTGGCGCCGGCCACAGCGAGGCGCGCGTCTGCCACCGAATCCGCAGGCGCCGAGAAGCCTGCAGCCACGCCAAGGTCCGCTGACCACCCGGCGGTAGGTGTCCGGGCCGGTGCCAGGCCGGGTGCCGCGGCGGGCAATGGCCACTGGATGCCGATGTACAGCCCGTAAGCATCCCGCACAGCACCTCGCGGTCCGGCAGCGGTCTCCGGCCTTGGATGTCGGAAGCGTCGCTCGCGACGCTGCAGAAGCGACTCCGGACGGTCCCAAAGCGAATCCGACGCGACCGACAGCGACGTCCCTCCGGCTCATGGCCGACCTGCTCCGGCAGATCGATTGTCCGTCGCCGGAGGGCGTCCCCGAGACGGTCGCTTGCGTCGCCTCAGCTCCGAGGCACGTCCACCTCACCGAGATCACCATCCTGCCCACCGAGCAGGCCATCCGAATACTCCCGCCTGCAGTCACCGCCACTCAGAGTGACGGACACGGTGGGTGTGACGCACCTGGGGAAAGCGCAGCCTGGTTGCCCCGGCGAGACCGATCGACGCTGGTGTCCGCAAGCCGTTGCGCACAGGCCCACCGCACCTTCGCGAGGAAGAGGACATCCCATGAACGTCAACGACACCACCAGCGTCGCCGTGCTCGACCGGCTCCGGCGCCAGTCCGCCGACCCAAGGCGACGCATCCTGTTCACCGGCGCGACCATCGTCACGATGGATCCGGACCTCGGCGTTCTGGACCGCGGTGACCTGCTCGTCGAAGGCAACACCATCACCGCCGTCGGACCCGACCTCAGCGCAGACGACGCCGTGGTCGTCGACGCCACCGGCGCGATCCTCGCCCCCGGCTTCGTGGACACCCACCGGCACGCCTGGGAGGCCCAACTGCGAAGGATCATGCCGGACGTCGACGACCTCGGCGGCTACGTGATGACCACCCTGGCCGGCTACGCCACCGTCTACCGGCCCCAGGACATGTACATCGGCACCAAGCTGGCCGCCCTGACCGCGATCGACAGCGGCATCACCTGCATGCTCGACTTCTCCCACAACTCCCGTACCCCCGAGCACTCCGACGCCGCCATCCAGGCCCTCCTCGACACCGGCATTCGCGGTGTGCACGCCTCCATGGGCCCGCACTTCGGCGACTGGGACCGGCAGTGGCCCGGCGACCTGACCCGGCTCAAGAACCAGTACTTCAGCAGCAACGACCAGCTGCTGACCCTGCGCGTGGCCACCCTGGCCACCGACGAGATCGCCGGGCCCGCGCTGGCCTACGGCCCCGGCCTTGCCCGCGTCGCAAAGGACCTGGGTGTCGGAGTGAGCGTGGACGCCGTCTTCGGCACATCGTCCTCCGAGGCCGTGCTGCACTGGGCCAAGGACGGCATCCTCGGCCCGGACGTCACCCTCATCCACGCAACCGGCCTGACGGCTGAGGCCTGGCAGGCGATGGGGGAGACCGGCACCACCGTGGCGCTCGCCCCCACGTCCGACGCGCAGATCGGTCTGGAGACCGCGATCCCCGCCGTCGACGAAGCCCTGGCCGCCGGCATCCGACCGGGACTGAGCATCGACGTCGAAGTTGCCCTGGCCAGCGACATGTTCACCCAGATGCGAGCCCTGCACGCCATCCAGCGGATGCGCGCCGTCAACGCCGCCTATGGCACGGACCAGCAGCCCCCGCGCATCAGCACGCGTGACGTGCTGGACTTCGCCACGCTCCAAGGAGCCCGCACCAACGGCCTTGAGGCCGTGACCGGTTCACTCACCCCCGGCAAGAAGGCCGACCTGCTGGTCATCCAGGCCGAAGACCTCAACAACATGCCCCTCAACGACCCCGTCGCCACCGTGGTACTGGGCTCGGACGCTCGGAACATCAGCGCCGTCCTCGTCAACGGCGAGCCCCGCAAGTGGAACGGCCAGGTCCTCGACGTCGACCTGCCCGACCTGCGCAGCCGGGTGCACGCCTCGCGCGAGTACGTCCTGAACACCACCACCGACTGAGAGCCCCCTTCAGCCGCAGCGCCCCCGCGCCCGGCAGAACGGGTGACGGGCACCCAGGAACTGCCGCGCCTGGATGCGCACCGCATCAGCCGCGAATCCGACATCAGGCTGTGCGGACCAAAGCACCTGAGACCCAACAACGACCGAAGCAGGAACTGCCATGACAAACACCACCACCACCACAACCACAGCTCCGCGCCGCAACAACACTGTCCTGCGCGAGCTGAGACACCCGCAGGGCCGACCTCTGCTGCTGACCGGCGGCACTGTCTTCACCGGCAACCCGCTGATGGGCGACTGGCACGAAGCCGACGTCCTCATCGGCGGCTCGCTGATCGTGGGAGTCGGCCCGGGCCTGCTGACCGCAGCGGGCGACGACGACATGATCGTCATCGACTGTGCGGGCACCCTCGTCCTTCCCGCCACAACCGACTTCACCGAGCCCCACAAGAGCGGCACCCTCACCCCGGGCGAGGCCGCCGACATCGCCGTCCTCCGGCTGGCCGACGCCCCCGGAACCCCGGCCGGCGCGGTCCCGGCCCGCGGCACGCACCTCGACATCCTGGTCACCGGAGGCCAGGTCCGCCTCTGGAACGGCCGTCCTCTGGACGATGCCCTCGCCGCTGCCACGCCGGACGAGGCACCCGCCTACGACCCAGCACACCCCTATCTCGGCATGTGGGTCGACGAGAACGACTTCGTACGCCAGGAACTGCTGCCCAACGGACGCTACGACGAGGCACGAGGCGATCGCCCCAGCGCCTACCAGGGCCGCTACTGGATCAACGGCACCCGCATCGACTACCTCGGCTTCTGGGCCTTCGGCGAGTTCCAGGACGGCATCCTGCACCACGCCGGATATCGCTTCACCCGGCGCTGACCCTCTGAACGCGCTGGCGTGACCGCGCCCACCGCCACTGGGCGCGGTCACGCGCACGGCCAACCAGACGCCATCACCGGAGCAACCTCATGCCGCACCCCACCACCGCCCCGTCATCCCGACTGGAGGCGGGCACCAGCCGACCGTGGGCACCCACGACCAGCACCGTCACCTTGCTGACCGCGGTCGGCGTCCTGGTCGTCGGCCAGATGTACACCGTCCTGGCCCTGCTCGACCCGATGGCCGTCTCGCTCACCACCACACCGGACAGAGTCACCTGGACCGCCACCGCGTTCGGCTTCGCCTACGCGGCAGGATTCCTCCTCTCCGGCCCCCTCTCGGACCGCTACGGCCCGCGCACAGTGATCACGGTCGGACTCCTTGCAGCCACGGCCACCACTGCGGCCGTCAGCGCCGCACCCAAACTCTGCTGGGCGGACACACGGCGCTCCTGGCTGCAGCCCTCCTGCTGTTCGTAGCCGCCGTCGCCGCCGCGGCACAGGCCATCGTCGAGATTGTCAACGCCTCAGCACCACACGCACGGGGAGCCGCCGTCGCCCTCTACGCCTTCAGCATGTTCATCGGCGCAAGCCTCGGCCCGCAGCTGACCGGTGCCTTCACGAGCCAGGAATTCGACGGCATCCTGCGCGCCGCCGCCGCAGCACTCGTCCTGGGCGCCATCCTGGCTCTCCCGACACTGCGCCACCGAGGCTCTCGGTGACCATGCCTGCTCGGCCGTGCGAGGGCAGGACTGCCGAAGCAGCCCCACTCAACTTCGAACACGTCGCCGTGTGCTCGGCGATCCTCCTCGAGCAGTGCACTTCGTGTCCGCGCCACCCCGGAAAGAGCGCCACGTGGTTGCCCTCGTTTCCATGCGTCCCGTCTGGCCGGCGGCCATGAATCCGGAATGATCACGATCCGCATGACCGTGATCGAACACCGGCGACAGACAGGAGCACGACAGATCTGAGGGGGTCAGTTCTTCCTGGGTGCAACGCACCCACGCCGAGGGGTGCTGCCGCGATCCATAGTCCGGGTGATCGCAGAGGACCGAGCCTCGTGACCGGAGACCGGAGACCGGAGACCGGAGACCGCAGACCGCAGACCGCCCCGGCCGGCCCCCTTCGGTCGGGGCTCGCGGACATGCCATCCGGAGCTGCAGGTAGCCCGGCCCGAGCCGACCGACACCATGGGGATCGCTGTGACAACAGCCTTCATGTGGCGAGCACTTGGACGTTTGGCCGACAGCCACGGCCAATAACCTGTTCGCCTTGCCTGGTGGCGCCTGCCGGGTGCGGCGGCGGTATCCGTTGCCTGGGACTGCTTCTCCCAGGAAATCCTCGGCCTTCCTGCCGATCAGGCATCTGGGCAGACTCGAAGTTACCGGCGGTGGGCGCAGTCTTCGAGCGCTCAGCCGGGGCAACGAACCAACCGTACAGACCAGCCAGCTCCGAGAGTGGGCTCCTCCATGAGAATCCTGACCACACGTTCGGATCCCGCCTACGGCAGGAAACCAATGAACTCCCCGCACCGTCCGGGCCCGGACGGCCCTCCGCCGGCGATGCGCAGTGACGAGCAGTGGCTGGTGGGCTTCCGTTTCCGGACTGCCACCGGCACGCTGATGCGCCACTACTACGTAGTTCCCCGGGCTCCAGATGGTGAGCATGCCACGCAGTTGGCAGCCCAACGAGCCCGCAGTGCGGGGGAGCACGCGAGGCGAGCGTTCGCCGGAGTCGACGAACGTTGGACAGAGGTCCAGCGACTACGGCGCAGCGCCATTGGTGACTGGCGCCTGACCGAAGCAACCTGGCGACGTGATTCGGATCGGTCCGTCGGCATCGCGCCTCCTGCGCGACATGGGGCAGCGTAGCGGCGGCGGACCCTGCATCATGAGGCTCCTTGTGCGGCGCCGAGGACGACTCCGCGGCCGGCGTAGAAGCGGTCGAGGTCCGTCCAGGACAGGGCGTGGAACTCCTGGGACTGTCCGGGCAGGCCGGACGGGTTGTGCAGCAGGATCCCGCGGGCGCCGGAGCCGACGGCGAGCACCAGGTGCCCGCCGCGTCCGGCCGGTGCCGGATCAAGCGTGCGGATGGTCTTGTGTACGGACAGCAGCAGCAGACTTCCCCGTGCGACCTCGGCATCGATCTCCTCGGCCGCCAGCTCGGGCCGCGCCTCGGCATGCAGTCCCCACCGGCTCCTGACCCAGTCGGCGAACGGCGCGTGGATCAGGCCCTTCACGGTCGTCTCCCCGGTGCGCTCGTATGCGCCGGCGGCAAGGGCTTCGCGCAGCAGTGGTACGGATGGCGGTACCGGATGACCCCAGAAGTCCAGGGCCATCCGCAGGCAGGCCATCCCGCACATGCGCGGCGCCCAGAACGCGTACTCCTCACGGCTGTCGGCGCCGGACTTCTGCCAGAGCGGGTCGTCGGCCGCCGACCTGGCGCCGGTGACGAATTCGGGAACCAGGTCGGCGGACTCCCACTGCGAGTAGTACGGGACACGGTGCATGGTCATGGAGCCAGTCATGGCCCCACAGTCTGCTACGGCATCGAGGCGGGCCTCATGAACGCCGTGTCCAACACGTGCACGATCAGGTCCTCGGACGAGATGTCAGCCGCACGGGCCAGCGTGGCGAGGTTTCCGAACTCGGACAAGCCGGACACGGTGTCGATCTCGCGGCTTCGGCGGAGGCGGCCGGTCCGGGCCGATCGGGGAGAGTCGCCCCAGAAAGGGACTGGCGCGACACCTGAACCTCGAACCCAACACCCGCACCGGGACAAGACGCTCTTTGAGACACAGGGACTCGCGGTCGCCGACGCTGGAGGCTGAAGCACATGAATTGGTGCCTGGCGCGTACCGAACACCTGAGGGGCCCGTCTCCCCGAGCGGCCGTGAGGGCCCGAACAGCCGACGGTTCGGGCCCTCAAACGCGTATCCGCGGGGACGGAGTTCAGTCACGCGTTGCCAGGCTCAACGGCGCTGCGTCCTCGGCAGTTACGGCGCCGGCGACTCGGATGACCTTTCGAGTGTCGATCAGCAGGAATCGGCGTACAAGGCCTCACACATCGCCCGCGCGAGGAGGTCGAACTCCTCGACGTCCACGCCGGGGAGGGTACTCCTGCGCGATCGGTCAACGTACCGGCCCGCGCCGGTTCCTTCGGCGGCGGTCCTTGTGATCGTAGGGCGGCGATCACGTTGTCCTGGCCGACGTCAGGAGTTCGTAAGGATGACGAGTTGCTGGGTCGCTCGGGTCATCGCGACATAGCGGTCGACGGCTCCTTCGATGCCCTTGCCGAACGTCTCTGGGTCGATGAGGACGACCAGATCGAACTCGAGCCCCTTCGACAGTTCCGGCGTCAGCGACCGGACGCGGGATGTCGCGCGGAACGTGGGATCGCCGATGACGCAGGCGATTCCGTCGGCATGGGTGGCGAGCCAGGTCTCGAGGATCGAGTCCAGATCCGCAACCGATCCGTGGACGACGGGGATGCCGTTGCTGCGGATGGAGGTCGGCACATTGGCGTCCGGGAGAGCAGCGCGGATGACCAGCTCGGCCTCCGTCATGACTTCTTCCGGCGTGCGGTAGTTGATGCTCAGGGAGGTCACGGTGATCCGGTCGAGCCCGACCCGTTCGAGCCGTTCCTGCCAGGACTCCGTGAACCCGTGCCTGGCCTGGGCGCGGTCACCGACAATGGTGAAGCTGCGGGACGGGCAGCGCAGCAGCAGCATCTGCCACTCGGCGTCGGTCAGTTCCTGAGCCTCGTCCACGATGATGTGGGCGAACGGGCCGACGAGAGGTTCCGGGTCGATGCCGGGCAGTGCGCTCTCGTCGATCAGGGTGTCCTGCAGGTCCTGTCCGCGCAGCATCCCCACCGCGCCTTCGCTCTCGTCGATCAGGACGTTCTGCAGCAGGCCGTCGATGACGTCGGCTCTGCGCGCACGTTCGGCGGCGACGGAGGCGTCGTGCCGACGCTTGCGTGCTGATTCCTCCGGGTCGCCGAGCCGCTGCCGTGCCGCGTCCAGGAGCGGCAGGTCGGACACCGTCCAGGCCTGGGCGTTCTTGCGCTGCAGTTTGCGAACGTCAGCGGGGCTGAGCCAGGGAGCGCACTTGCGCAGGTAGGCGGGCACCGACCACAGATCTCCGACGAGGTCACTCGCTTCGAGCATCGGCCACGCACGGTTGAGAGTCCTGGTCAGCTCTCGGTCCTGCAGCAGCGACCTCCTGAGCAGGTCGGGCGGGGCGTCGCTGTCGTCCTTGTCCATCAGGATCGTGAGCAGCTCCTCCCGGATCTGGTCGCGCGCCTCGTTGTGCGGAGTGCCTGGTTCCACTGCTTCGAACGCCGCCGCCCAATCGTCGGGGCTCAGCCAGATGTCGGACCAGTGGCTCGAGACCGTCATCCCCTCGGTGGGCGGCTCCTCGTAGATGCCGACGGCCGGCTCGATCGCCTTCACCAGGTCCGCGGACGACTTCAGAAGGGCCACGCTCGGGTCGGTGTCGATTGCTGCTCCGGCGCCCTCGGTGACGAGGTCGCGCAGGGTGCAGGTCTGCACTCCCTCCTCGCCGAGGCTGGGCAGGACATCGGCGACGTAGGCCAGGTAGGGCTGGTGCGGACCGACGAACAGCACGCCGCCCCGACGGTGACCGAGGCGAGGGTCGGAGTAGAGGAGGTGGGCGGCGCGGTGCAGGGCGACGACGGTCTTGCCCGTCCCCGGACCGCCGTCGACGACGAGAGCACCGCGGGATCCCGCCCGGATGACGGCGTCCTGGTCGGCCTGGATGGTGGCGAGCACGTCGCGCATCCGAGCCGACCGGTTGCTGCCCAGGCTGGCGATGAACGCCGACTGGTCGTCGAGCGCGGCGTGCCCCTCGAGCCCGTCGGCGGTGAACACTTCGTCCCAGTAGTCGCTGATCCGACCGCGGGTCCAGCGGTACCTGCGGCGGCTCGCCAGACCCATCGGGTTGGCGTGGGTCGCCGCGAAGAACGGCTCGGCCGCGGGGGAGCGCCAGTCGAGCAGCAGCCGACGCCCCGCGCTGTCGGTGAGGCCAAGGCGTCCGATGTAGACGGGCTCGGGGTTGTCCGCACGGACGATGTGTCCCAGGCACAGGTCCAGACCGAAGCGACGCAAGGCGCGCAGGCGACCGGTCAGGCGGTGGATCTCCGAGTCGCGGTCCATCGCCTCCCGGCCGATGCCGCCGGGCGCCTTGCGCTCGGCCTCGAGGCGGTCGGACAGTTCGGCGATCGCCTGCTCGAGGCTCTCCGAGATGGCCGTGAAGTGCTGCTCGTCGCCGTCGATCAGCGCCGGGTCGGCCTTGGGGGAGAGGTGGTCGGGAAGGTCGAACGCGCTGGTGGTCAAGGGGTTCATGGCATCAGCTCCGGTCCGAGTTCGCTGCCGCGACGGCCGGCGGCGCGCACACCCGCAGCTCGGTGCCGAGTGCCCGCACCCGCTGTGCGCGTCCCACCACCGACTCGACGTCACCGCGCGACCAATGAACCGACAAAAGCACATGCACTTCGTGAATCTCCCATTTCTGCAGGTTCTGACCTCGGCCCGCGATTCTGCCCCACGACCAGGGCCTTGCCGCAAGCCCCCCAGTGCGCTATAAGTTGAAAGTGGCAAGGAGTGGGTACTCCTCTTTGCCTTCATCGTCCACTTCGGACGGACAAGCCCTCCCAGCATCGGCGACCCGCCACGCACAGCGGTTTCGTCGGCCCAGGAGGATCTTCTACGGGCCACATCCAGCCGCATCACGAGGCCTTTGTACGCGCCGATCCCTGCTGATCGACACTCGAACTCTCAGCCTCTTCGGCAAAGCCGGCTCGAAGTCGTCGAGAGCGCCACCATGAAACGTGTCCGAGCGGCAGGTGCGGGTGGCAGGCTCGACCGCACAGCCTGGACGCGCCCCCGGAGGGCGGTTGCGGAGTCCCTGCCTGCCCAGATCGAAGTACTCGGTGTGGCCTGCGCCGGCGACTGCATCCAGTCGGAGACCGGCGAGGACCAACCACAGGTCGCGCGGTTCCCGCTGCTGCGAAGCCTGAGGCGGGGGCCGATCGAAGGCTGGGCCGATCCGCGTGCGCTCGATCAACTTCCGCTGCGCGGCGACTCCTTGCCGCCCGGGCGGACAGAGACGATCTCGTACGGCCGGCTCGGGCCACAGCGTATGAAGCGGTGTTCGCGACGCCCGACGAGCTCGACGCCGGCGGCGACGTGAACGCGCGTCACCGGCGGGGAGCCGCTGCTGCAGCTCGGACGTCGGGATCGCGGGCACGGTGTCTGCGGTCCGGGGATGGTCCGGACATGCCGTACAGTAGGCGTCACCGACGCGGGGTGGAGCAGCTCGGTAGCTCGCTGGGCTCATAACCCAGAGGTCGCAGGTTCAAATCCTGTCCCCGCTACCAACTCCGGCCCCCTCGACGCACCGTCGAGGGGGCCGGAAGCATGTGGTCGGCGCTACGGGTCGGTGGCCGACGCGACCGGCCGCAGGGCGATGTCCGTCTGCCCGTCGTCGTACCGCACCGCCTCACCCAACGGAGCGTCCGGAGCGTGTCGTGGGCGCCCACTTCTTCTCGCCGGCGGCGTACGCGCACTGCGGCTCGAACTGGTGGAGCAGGATCGGCAGGCCGATTCCCGTCCTGCCAGGCGGCACCGATCCAACGCGCCTGAAACGCCAGGCCCCGTCCCGGCCAGAAGCACTGTCGGCTCGATCTCGGTGAGCACATCGTTGATGTCCCGCTGTGCGGGGCACTCCGACCTGCGGGCAGCGGGGGAGCTTCCCCGTCGGCGCACGTAGCGGCGAGTGCTCTGGCCGACCCGCTTTCGCGCTACGCCTCGGCGCAGGCGCGCTGGATGTTCGGGTACACGCGGGGACGTTGCGCGCTGGGCCTTCACCGCCTCGACCCGGCCACCCGCCACGTACCCCGGCACAGCTGAAGCCGACGGGGCCGACTTCTGATTCAGGTCTATGACCGTGTGACTGTCGGATCCGGACGCAGCCAGTGATCACCGGTGGTCCAGCCGAGGAAGCGGCGGGCCCGGCCGTGGTTCGCCGTGCCGTCGGCGGCGAAGCTGCCTCCTGCGGTGACCAGTCGTAGACCCTCGAGAGCGGGGGCGAGCCGAGCGGCTACATGGGCAGGTTGGCGGGCCGCCTCCTCGTCCAGCCAGGCGAGCACGACCGACTGCTCGCCCGAGTCGCAGAGGGCCAAGTGGAATACCATCTGGCGCCATGCGTACGCCGCGTCCTTGATCGTGGCCAGCGGTCGCGGGTGGTGATGCACGTGGGCCGTCAGTCGGCACACGGCGCTGAAGCAGCGGCGTGCCAGGTCGTCCCAGCCGGGCTCCGGCGCGATGTCGATCTGGCGGACCAGCGTGGCGAGATTGTGCGTGGTGAGGATCTGCGCCTGCTCTATCACCTTGCCGTTCGCCGCCACGGACCAGGCCCCGCACACGCCGGCCCGCTGGGCACACAGCTTCGCGAAACCGGGCGACGTGCGGGCCCCGTACGAGCGGCTCAGCGCCTCGCCCGCCTCGACGATCGCCAGATTGCGGATCGCCGCGTAGTCGATCCCGTAGTAGCGCTCGTACAGCGTGCCTCCGAGCAGCTCGGCTGCGACCCGCGCCGCCGCGAGGAACTTCGGACTGAATGTGCCCATGAAGATGTCCGCGGCCAGCTCCTCGACCAGCGGTGCGCGCAGGTCGGCCTGGCCGGCGAGCACGGCGAGTTCGCGAACGAGCGGGTTGGGCAAGAGTGTGCCCGGGAACCCTTGCACGGCCAGCTCGCCGAGCTGCCGCAGTGCGGCGTGTGCGAGTTCCTGCCCCGCCAGGTCGCCGCGCTGCCCGGCCACCGCCCGCACCCATGGCAGTTCCTCGATCCGCACTTGCCGCTCCAGGTTGAGAAGGAGCAGGGAACGGCGGTTGCGGAATGCCCGGTAGTTTGCGGCCATCAGGGTCCGCAGAGCCTCGTCCGTGTACGCCTGCGCGGTGGTGGCGGCAACCAGTTGCGGCACCAGCTCGGCCAGCACCTCGGCCGACGGCACCACACCTCGCTCCACGAGCGTGCCGATCGGTGCGCTCAGCGCGGCCTCCACGACGTGTCGGATCGCCGGCGGAATCGACGTTCCCGTGGGCAGCCCGGTCTCCCGCTGCTCCTGCTCGGTCACCGCGGCAACCAGGGGTGCGACAGCGGCCGCGCCCACATCCTGGGGGAGCCCCGAGAGCCGGCGGATCACCAGCTGGGCCAGCGCGTGGTGTGAAGGAAGCTTGGCTTGTTCCGCCTGCTGCCGCCGCAGTGCCGTGTGCCGTTCGGAACCGGGCAGACCGCGCCTCCGCACCATGGATTCCACGGCATGCCGCAGCAGACCGAGCTGCCGTACGTCCAGCGGACGCCCGGCGACGGTCTCCTCCAGCGCGCCACGCAGAATGCCCAGGTTCTCCCGGGGGCTGCGATGCTTTCCGCAGCGGGTGTGCTCCGCCGCCAGCTTCCCGTAGCGATGCAGCAGCGCGGCGCCGCGCCCATGCCAACCGACGTCCGGGGTGCGTTCCAGAACGCGACCGGATCCGGCCGTCTCCAGCCAGTGAGCAAGCAGCTCGTCGGTGAATGGCTGCCAGACCGTGAGCGCCTCCCGCTGGGCCTCCACGGCCGCGTTGGGCCGCCGACGTGCAAGCCTCGCACCGGCGTCGGCGACGGTATACCGTTGCATCGCAGCCACGTCCGGTAGGGGCTTGGCCGACGGCCGAGGCATGAACCGCAGCCGGTCGGCGAACGGTTCCAAGACCTCGACGAGTGCCACCGCACTCGCCACGTCCCCAGAGCGCACCAGCCACGCCACGGTGAGCAGCGCGGCCTCCTCCGGCACGGTCACCGCGTAGCGGCCACTGTCCAGCAAGGCACTCAGCCAGGCGAGACCTGGCTCAGTGAGGCAGTGAGCGAAGAGCGCCCGGCGATCGGCCGCCACAGCGAACCGGTGCGCGGCGTCCGCCTCGTACGGCTGGAGCGACCCACCGGCGCTCGCAGCCCCGGTGGCGAATCCGCCCCGTATCACCTCCGGCGTCACCCACACCGGAAGACCAGGCACCGGTGTGCGCGAACCAACCTTCAGCCGACCGCCGGCAACACCAGCGAGCACGGCACGCCAGCGCTGCCCTCGGTCCTCCGCCCGACGGCGCGTTTCAGCATCCTCGTGCGTCAGCGCGGTCATGAAAGCCTTGGCCATCTGGCCCAGCGCATAGGGCGGGGCCCCGGTGAGAAGCTGCTGCTCAGCGTCGTTGTTCATAAGCCGACGTGGCAGGTTCTGCCCCCGCGCCCTCCGGGTCCCGAGCCCGGCGCTCTGCTGCTGAGCTACACGTCGATGGCAGTGACGTTAGACGCCGAACCGGATGGCGAACAACCGAGATTTCGACTTCTGAGCGAACTCAAGAGCGGGGTGGGAAGGCGACGTTCTCTCTGCGTCCCGAGCGGCCACAACGGGCACGCTGACATCGCTGGTGAGCTGAACGTTCTACAGGCCGGGCCGGGCCGTCGCGAAACCCAACCGGCATAGCGAGGAGCCACCCCCTTTCAGGGGTGGAGGAGCGGGGTCCGGGCCGGGCGCTGACGGACCTGCCTGTCGCGTCGCGCAGGTGACCCCGCCCGTCGCGCGGGTGACTGCGCTGTCCGCGTATGGCTAGTCCGCCGTGCCGCCGGTGTTCCGGATCATCTGCTGGAGCACCTTCATGGCCGTGAGGTGGTCGGCGTCGTCGATGCCCCGGTGGATGCGGTCGCGGACGGCCGGGGCGTGCCGCTTGACGGCGGCCCGCGCGTCGTCCCCCGTCTCGGTGATCCACAGGCGTGCCTCGTCGTCGCGAGTGAGCCAGGCGCGTTCGAGCAGAGCTTCCGCCGCCGCCGTCAGATCGTCCTCGCGCCGGAGGTACGTGCTCATGGCCCGCTGGAGCTCGGGGACGGTCATGCCGCGGCCGTCGGGCGAGAGGTCGTTCTTCGACAGGTTGCGCAGGATCCAGTACTGCGGCTGGGTGAGGCCCAGTTCGGCCAGCTGTGCGCGGACGTAGGCGACGAGGGTCTCGTGGGCGACGCCGGTCCAGTACGCGACGGGCTGCGCGGCGAGTTCGGCGTCGGAGAAGTGTCGGGTCGTCATCTATGGTGCTCTCTCTCCATCCGTTGTGCGGGTGCAAGCACCGTAGAACCTCAAGTCGGGTTGAGTTCAAGGTGTGCAGGGACGGGCGGCGACGCACGGCCATCGGCAAATTGACGGTGCGTCGAGGCGTGGGACGCACGCCGACGATGCGTAGGCGTTTCATGGGTGTCCTTGCTTCTCGTCACCGCCTCCCTCATCGATCTGGGCGCGCCGTTCACCGTGGCCGTGCCGCGCGACATCCTCTGGTTCGACGGCCTGGCCGCCGCAACCTTCACCGTCAGGGGCGGCCGTTTCGTCGACGGGCTCGGCCGGGAGGTCGTCCTGCGTGGATACAACGTCTTCGCCGGGACCGAACTGGAGGAGAGCGCTGCTGACCGCGCCGGGCACTGGTGGCCGTCTGCACTGTGCGCTGGTGACGAACGGGGCGTCGGCGCCGTCGGGCGACCTGCTGCGGGGTGCGCGGGAGGAACTGGCGACGTCGGCGGCGGGGCGGGGCTGAGGACCCATCGATCAGTCGAAGTCTCCCTCGGGGCATGGCGTCCGCGACACGAGCTGTACCCCGGGTACGAGGGAAAGGGAGCCGACCTTGCTCGCGGAGGTGGGGCCGGGGGTGTTGTTGCGCGGCTGAGGACGAGGTCGAACCGACTCAGAACGGCGCCTTTCCGCGGCGATCACAGGTGGAGGCGCCGGCCGTCGTGGGTGATGCGGCAGGCGGGGTGATGCAGCCGGTAGCGGCGCGCCGTGGGCGCCGACGCGCTGTGCGGCGTCCCACGGCGGGCCGGTGAACCGCGCGGGTGCGTGCCCCTCGCACCGTCCCACCGCTCCGGTGCTCAGTTGTCATCGCGGCGCCCCGCCCTCTACCCTGAATGCGCTTCCACCAGCAGCGATCCACCAGATGCACCGGATCCACCGGATCCACCGGATTCTTCAGCTTCAGCAGGCACCAAGGGCGGCGGCTTCACCATGGGCGACCCCACCGTGTACGACGTCGCAGAGCGCGCCGGCGTGTCCATCGCGACGGTCTCGCGCGTCTACCGGAGTCCCGACACGGTGCGTGCGGCGACGCGCGAGAAGGTGCTTTCCGCGGCGCGGGAGCTGGGGTACGTGCCCAGTGCGAGTGCGCGGGGGCTGGCCAGCCGGGCGACCGGGGTGCTCGGGCTGTGCTTCCCCGACTTCGCCGATCCGGAGGCGGAGGCCGAAGGCGCTGCGGACGCCGACGAGGCGGAGATGAGTTTCTACGGGGACGAGGTCATCCGCGGGATGGAGCGTGCCGCCCGGCGGCACGGGTACGCGCTGCTCATCTCGGCCGCGCATGCGGACCGGGCGGGTGAGTCGATGGCGGACGTGGCCGGACGGGTCGACGGCCTGGCGATCCTTGCCCAGCAGGTCCCGGCGGCGGTGCTGGATGTCGTGTCCCGGCGCCTTCCGGTGGTCGTGCTCGCGGGCCACACGGCCCCCGGCCTCGACCGGATCGAGGCCGCGAACTTCGACGGCCAGCTGGAACTCACCCGGCACCTGATCGACGACCACGGCCTCGGCCGCCTGGCCTTCGTCGGGGGTCCCGAGGACTCCCCGGACGCCGCCGCCCGGTTCCGTGGCTTCCAGGCGGCCCACCTCGCTGCGGGGCTCCCCATGCCCGAGCAGCCCGCCGCGCGCGGTGACCTGACCGTGGCCTCCGGCCGTAAGGCGGTGATGGATCTGCTCGACCGGGAGGGCGAGCTCCCGCAGGGCTTCGTCTTCGCCAACGACCAGATGGCCGTGGGGGCGCTCTACGCCCTCGCCGAACGGGGGGTGGTCGTGCCCGACGACGTGGTGGTCACCGGGTTCGACGGGATCCCGCTGAGCCGCATGGTCAGTCCGGCTCTCACCACCGTGCGGCAGCCGATGAGCCGGCTCGGAGAGGAGGCGGTGGAACTGCTGATCGCCCGTCTCGCCGACCGCAGGCGGCCGGCCACGGCGCGTATCCTCCCGACGGCCCTTGCGCGGCGGGCCAGCTGCGGCTGTGCCGCGCAGGCCTGACCCCACGACCCCGGGACCCCTGGGGCGCGTCGGCCCCGGCACTCCGCCTGTCGTATGCGCATTCATCCAGACTTCACCGGCGCCCTGACGGCGGTCGCCGTTGCGCAGGTGCCGACGAGCGGACGGTCCGCACTTATGTGAACACCCTGTTCGGCCAAGGTTTCGACAGGTTTACGGAAGCGTTATCGAGCCCCCCTTGTGTGATCGTGGGCTCTCCTGGAAGGTCATGTATGCGCTTACAGAACGCCGTGCGCGACACGTATGACACGCACGACCCGCGCGACAAGCACGACCAGCACGACTGCGCGATCTCAAGGAGGAGCCCGCATGTCCCGCAACGCCTTGTCCCTCACCACCGCCGTCGCCATAGTCTCGGCGCTCGGACTGACCACCGCCTGCGGCAGCAGCGGCGGCGGCCAGGTGGGCGCGGACGCGAAGCAGACGCTCACCGTGTGGGCCATGGGTGAGGAGGGCGCGCGGATCGAGGGTGTCGCCAAGAAGTTCAACGAGAAGTTCCCGGACATCACCGTCAAGGTGACCCCCATCGGCTGGGACGTCGCCCATCAGAAGCTCGTCTCCGCCGCGGCCGCCGACAAGCTGCCCGACATGGCGCAGCTCGGCTCGACCTGGGTGGGCGAGTTCGTCGACCTCGGTGTCCTGGCGCCCGTGGACAAGTCGGCCTTCAAGGCGGACGACTTCTTCCCCGCGGCCTGGAAGGGCAACGAGAAGGACGGCGAGGTCTACGGCGTTCCGTGGTACGTCGACACCCGCGTGCTCTACTACCGCACCGACCTGGCCCAGCAGGCCGGCGTCGCCAAGGCGCCCGCGACCTGGGACGACCACCTGGCCCTCGCCGAGGCGCTCAAGAAGCTCGACAGCACCAAGTGGGCCATGTCCCTGCCCGCCGGCGGCCAGGGCGCCTGGCAGAACTGGCTGCCGTACCTCTTCTCGGCGGGCGGCACGCTGCAGGGCGAGGACGGCAAGCTCTCCTTCGACTCGCCCGAGGCGGTCACGGCCTTCACCGAGTACGCCAAGTACTTCGACAAGGGGCTCGCGAAGAACACTCCCGCCGCTCCCGGCTACGACGTGATCAAGGACTTCGGCGCCGGCCGGGTGCCGATGTTCGCCTCCGGCCCGTGGATGGTCCAGAACATCACCGACCAGGCCCCGCAGCTCAAGGGCAAGTGGGCCGCCGTGCCCCTCCCGGCGGGCAAGCGCCCCGCCTCCATCATCGGCGGCTCCTCCCTCGTCACCTTCGACAGCAGCGAGCACAAGGCGGCGGCCGAGGAGTTCACCAAGTTCCTCACCGACGCCAAGACGCAGGCCGACTGGTACGCGATGACCAAGTCGCTGCCGGCCAACAAGGCCGCCTGGCAGGAGCCGGCCCTCGCGCAGGCCGACGTGGAGGTCTTCCAGAAGTCGCTGGACGCGGCCGTCGAGACCCCGCCGCTCGCGCAGTGGGAGCAGATCGCCCACGAGATCGACGTCACCCTGGAGAAGCTCGCGAAGGGCGGCGACCCCGCCGCGCTCGCCAAGGAGCTGCAGAAGAAGACCGAGGGCATGGTGGCCTGAGGCATGAGCACCACCACCAAGCCTGCCGTCTCCGGTCGGCCCGCCGCTGTCACGCGGCGGCCGGCCGGGGCCGGGGGCCGGACGCCGGGCGGGGAGCCGCTGCGGCGGGACCGGCTCTCCCGGCACAACCTCGCCGGGTGGCTCTACTCCACCCCGTTCCTCGTCTTCTTCCTGACCTTCATGGCGTTCCCGATCGTGGCGACGCTGGTGATGAGCTTCACCGACTTCGGGCTGCGCAACGTCACCAACCCGCTCGGCGCGGAGTTCACCGGCCTGGAGAACTACACGAAGCTCTTCGAGGACGAGCAGTTCCTGCGGGCGCTGTTCAACACCGGCTATTTCGTTGTGCTCGGCGTGCCGCTCACCATCGGCAGCGGGCTGCTGGCGGCGGTGCTCCTGAACTCCGGCATCGACCGGCTCCGTACCTTCTTCCGGGTCGGTTTCTACGCCCCGGTGGTCACCGCCATCGTCGCGGTCGCCGTCGTCTGGCGCTTCGTCCTCGATCCTTCCGAGGGTCTGATCGCCGGACTGGCGGGGGAAGTGGGGCTCACCGCCCCCGACTTCCTCGCCTCCGAGGCCCTGGCCATGCCGTCGCTGATCGCGATGGCGGTCTGGCGCAACATGGGTACGGCGATGGTGCTCTTCCTCGCCGGCCTCCAGGCCATCCCCACCGAGGTGCGGGAGGCGGCGAGGATCGACGGGGCCCGGGCCCTTCAGGAGTTCCGCAGCATCACCGTCCCGTTGCTGCGGCCCACCATGCTCTACGTCGCGGTCATGACGACCATCGGCTTCCTCAACGTCTTCGAGGAACCGTTCGTGATGACCAACGGCGGACCCTCGGACAGCACGCTGACGGTCTCCCTCCTCATGTACCGCGAGGGCTTCGACTTCTTCCACCTGGGCTATGCCAGCTCGATGGCGTACACGCTGTTCGTGATCATCCTGGCCGTCACGCTGCTGCAGCTGCGACTGCTGAAGGACAAGACCAAATGATCACCACGACCGCACCTGCGAACCGGTACGCCGCACGCGACCGACGCGCCCGCCGCCTCAAGGCCGTCACGTACGCACTGCTCGGCCTCGGCATGCTGATCATGACGGCGCCGTTCGTCTGGATGGGCCTCTCCGCCTTCAAGACCGAGCAGGAACTGTCGTCGAGTCCCCCCGCGTGGATCCCCACCGACTGGACGCTCGCCAACTTCCGCGAGCTGCTGAACCTGCTGGACGTACCGCTCTACTTCTTCAACTCGACGCTCGTCGCGGTCTTCGTGACCCTCTGCAACCTGCTGTTCTGCTCGATGCTCGGGTACGCCCTCGCGAAGCTGAACTTCCGCGGGAAGAAGGCGGTTTTCGGCATCGTGATGGCGGCGCTGATGGTGCCCGGCAACCTGATGCTGATGCCCCAGTTCGTGATGATGAGCAAGCTGAACCTCGTCGACACCTACGCGGCCCTGATCCTGCCGTCCGCCGCCGGTGCCTTCGGGGTCTTCCTGATGCGGCAGTTCATCTCCGCGGTGCCCGATGAACTCCTGGAGGCCGCCCGGGTGGACGGTGCCCGCGAGTGGTACATCTTCTGGCGGATCGTCATCCCCCAGGTGAAACCCGCTCTGGCCACCCTGTCGATCTTCGTGTTCCTGGGCTCCTGGAACAACTTCCTGTGGCCGCTGGTCGCCACGAACGACGTCGACAAGTACACGCTGCCGGTGGCGCTGGCCACCTTCGCCACCGACCCGACCAAGGCCGACGGCTCCAACGGCGTACTGATGGCCGGTGCGCTGCTGGTGGTGCTTCCCGTGCTGATCGTCTTCATCGTCCTGCAGCGGTTCTTCACGCAGAGCATCGCCACGGCCGGCATCAAGTAACTGGCGCGTGCCCCCGACCCGTACGGGGCCGTCCGCAACCTGACGGCGGCCGGCCCCGTACGCCCCCTACCGCGCGCACCTCCCCCAGACCCGTCCACGCACGCCCCGCCCTGCAACGCACATCCCCCCACCGCCACCCGATGCCAAGGGAGTTGGACCGCTCCATGCACCGTCGCACCTTCCTCGCCGCCACGGCCGGCGCCGCGCCGGGCCCCGGCCCGGGGGGACCGGACGCGGCACCGGTCACCTACCGGGACAAGCAGTTCCTCCTGGACGGCAAGCCGGCTCTGGTCATGGCCGGGGAGATCCACTACTTCCGGCTCGAGCGCGCCGACTGGCAGTCCCGCCTCGACATGGCGAAGGACGCGGGGTTCAACGCCGTCGCCACCTACATCCCCTGGATGTGGCACGAGACACCCGACGGCACCATCGACGTCACCGGCCACACCCGCCCCGAACGCGATCTTGGCGCCTTCCTCGACCTCTGCATCGCGAACGGCTTCGACGTCATCGCGCGGCCCGGCCCCTTCACCATGGCCGAGCTCAAGGGCGAGGGCGTCCCGGACCGCGTGCGCAAGGAGCACCCCGAGATCAACCCCACGGGGTGGAACGGCGGCGACAGCCCCACCTGGGCCGTGGACTACCTCGCACCGGCGTTCCTCAAGGAGGCCCGGCGCTGGTACGGCGCCGTCATGCCCGTGCTCGCGCAGCGACTGCGCCGCAAGGGGCGTCCGGGCGTCATCGCCTGCCAGCTCGACAACGAGATCGGCATGCTCGACTGGCTGAGCAACACACCCGCGCTCACCGACCATCTCCTCCAGGACTTCAACTCCTGGCTGGACAGAACCCACGGGCCGGACCTCGGCGGCCGCTACCCCTTCGCCGGACGGCCCGCGGACGAACGCGACCACGCCATCCGCACGCCCGGCGACGCCTACTCCGCAGCGCTCATGCACGACCTCGGCACCTTCATGCGAGGCCGCTTCGCCCGCTACGTGATGGCGCTGCGCGAGGCCGCCGAGGACCACGGCGTACGGGGCGTGCCGTTCCTCATCAACATCCACGGCACCGCCGACAACAGTGCCGAGAACTTCCCCATCGGCATCAGCCAGCTGATGGAGACCTATGCCGGGAAGCCCGGGATGATCTCCGGCGCCGACTTCTACCTCGGCGACCTGAGCTTCCGCAACGTCACCGACCTCTACCTCATCAACGCCTTCATGGACGCGGTCCACGACGGCGACCAGCCCGTCACCGCCCTGGAGTTCGAGGCCGGCCACGCCGACTACGAGGACAACCTCGACGAGCAGACGGGGGCCGCGGCAGCCGACCTCAAGACACGGCTCTGCCTCGCCCAGGGCGCCAAGGTGATCAACTACTACCTGTTCGCGGGCGGCTTCAACCCCAAGCTCGACCGGCCGGCAGGCGACGGGAACGACCGCATCGGCTCCACCGGCGAACGCCACGGCTTCGCGGCCCCTGTCGACCCCGAGGGCAGGCCGGGGCCCAGCTACCCGGCGCTCCGGCGCACCGTCCACGCGGTGGACGCCAACGCCGCCCTGCTCGCCCCGATGAGAGTCGAGTACGACGCGCTTGCGCTCGGATTCGTGCCCGACCATTACCTCACCGAGTACCACCCGGCCACCGACTCCGTGCAGGCCGTCCTCGACGACGTCCAGCCCGTACGCGGCCTGGGCCCGCGCCGCGCCCTCGCCCGCGGCATGCTCCTCGGCGGGTTCCGCTACCGCGGCGTGGACGTCCAGGCGGGCGACCTCGATCCCGCCCGGACGCCCGTACTCGCGCTGGCCACCGGCGAGTACCTGGACGGCGTGATCCAGCGGCGGCTCGTGGACTACCTCGAGGCCGGCGGCAGACTGCTGCTCTCCGGGCGGCTGCCGGGCAAGGACATGGCGGGCCGCCCCGCGACCGAGCTGCGCAACGCACTCGGGCTGAAGCCGGGCAGGACCCTCACGGACGCGAACCGCTTCTTCCTCTCCGTGTCGGCGCACGGCTGGGCGGCCCCACGGGCGGAGATCCGGGTACCCAAGGCGCAGCTGTGCACACCGAGCCGCGGGGACGTCGTGCTCCGTGAGGTGTCCACGGGCGACGGCTGCGGGTTCGACATCCGCGTCGGCAAAGGCAGGGCGGTGGTCCTCACCAACGACTACCGCTGCGACCTCGACTTCTGGACCACGGCCCTGCGCGAGCTCGGCGCGGTGCCGGGGATCACTCACGACGCCAGGCTGCCTGGGGTGTTCCTCCTCACGACGGCGGACGCCGACGGCGGGCGACTGCTGCACGCCTTCAACATCTCCTCCGCCTACGGCCAGGAGTTCACCGTCGCGGAGCACGGCAAGCCGCTGTTCGGCGGTGAACGGCTGCAACTGCCCGGGCGCGGCGCGGCCATGCTGCCGCTGGAGCTCGAGGCGGGCGGTCTGCACATCGCGTACGCCACCGCCGAGATCAGCGGCGTGGCGGCGGGACGGGTGTCCTTCCGTGCACTGGGCGACGAGGCGGTCGTGGCCGTCGACGGCCGGGCCCGCTGCACCGGCGCCGAGGTCTCCGTCGAGGGTGGCCGCACCGTACTGCGCGTGCGGCGACCGGAGTTCACCGTGCACCGGGATTGAGCGCCGCCGGCGTCGGCCGTCAGATCGCGCCGGCCGGCACGACGCTCACCGGCGCCACGCCCACCGGCACCGCGCGCACCCGCGTGGCATGTTTGCAAGCAATGATGTATGCGCTTACATTGTGGGGACTGTCAGCCCTGCCATGGCAGAGCGAACAAGCAGAAGGATTGAGATGTTCGGCGGACCGTACGAAGACAAGGTCAAGGACCTGCTCAGCAGGATGACGGTCGACGAAAAGCTGGGGCAGCTCCAGCAGTTGACCTGGACCGGCGACACCGGCCCGGGTGGCGGCCAGACCGAGGAGGTCGAGCGCGCTGCCCGTGCGGGTGTGCTCGGTTCGGTGCTCAACCTGCACGGCGCTGAGCACACCAACGCCCTGCAGCGCATGGCCGTCGAGGAATCCCGGCTGGGGATCCCGCTCCTCTTCGGCCTCGACGTGATCCACGGTTTCTGGACCACCTTCCCGATCCCGCTCGCCCAGGCGTCGAGCTTCGACCCGGCCGTGGTCGAGCGTGATGCCGAGGTGTCCGCCAAGGAGACCCGTTCCAACGGCGTGCGGTGGACCTTCTCGCCGATGATGGACGTCACCCACGAGCCCCGCTGGGGCCGGATCGCGGAGAGCTGCGGCGAGGACCCGTATCTCAACGCGGTCCTCGCCGTGGCCAAGGTCCGCGGTTACCAGGGCGACGACCTGGCCGCCGACGAGAACGTCGCGGCCTGCGCCAAGCACTTCGTCGCCTACGGCGGCGCGGAGGGCGGACGCGACTACAACACCGTCGACGTCTCCGAGCAGCGGCTGCGCAATCTGTACCTGCCGCCGTTCCAGGCGGCCGTCGACGCCGGTGTGGCCACCGTCATGGCGGCGTTCAACACTGTCAGCGGCGTACCCGCGCACGGAAACCCCCACACGCTGACCGGCATCCTCAAGGAGGAGTGGGGTTTCGACGGGCTGGTCGTCAGCGACTACACGGGTGTCGAGGAGCTGATCGCGCACGGTTACGCGGCCGACGGCGCCGACGCCGGGCGCCTCGCCCTGATGGCCGGCGTCGACATGGAGATGGTCAGCACCCACATCTCCGGCCACGGCGAGCGGCTGCTCGCGGAGGGGAAGATCACCGAGGACCGGCTGGACGACGCGGTGGCCCGCGTCCTGCGGCTGAAGTTCGCGCTCGGGCTCTTCGACGACCCGTACACGGACGAGGCCTCGGCCATCGGTGCGCCAACTCCCGAGGCCCTGGCGGCGGCTCGGGAGACCGCCGCCCGCTCCATGGTGCTGATGAAGAACGACGACGGCGTCCTCCCACTCGACGCGGGCGCCGGATCCATCGCGGTGGTCGGCCCGTTCGCCGACCACACCGATCTGCACGGCACCTGGGCCGGGCCCGGCTGCCGTCGTTTCCCCACGGTCAGCGTGCTCGACGCCGTCCGCGCCGCCGCCCCCGGTGCGACGGTCACCCACGCAGGTGAGGACATCGCGCAGGCGGTCGCCGCGGCCGAGGCCGCCGAGGTCACCGTCGTCGTGGTCGGCGAGGAACCCGAGCTCAGTGGCGAGGCCGCAGTGCGCAGCGAGCTCTCCCTGCCCGCCGGGCAGGAGGAGCTGATCGCCGCCGTCGCAGCCACCGGCAAGCCGTTCGCCGTCGTGCTGCTGAACGGCCGGCCGCTCACGATCGGCGACTGGGTGGACCGTGTCCCCGCGCTGCTGGAGGCGTGGCACCCCGGAATCGAGGCCGGGAACGCGATCGCCGACGTACTGTTCGGCGCCGTCAATCCCGGCGGCAAGCTGCCGGTGACCTTCCCCCGGGCGGTCGGCCAGATCCCGGTGTACTACAACCGGGAGAGCACGGGACGCCCCTACGACCCGGCGCAGGCGGACGAGAAGTACGTCTCCAAGTATCTCGATCTTGCCGACGGGCCGCAGTTCGCCTTCGGGTACGGCCTCAGCTACACCACGTTCGCCACCGGCGAGCCGCAGCCGGACCGGCAGACGGTCACCGTGGACGAGCTCGAGAGCGGTGCGCGCGTCGGGGTCCGGGTGAGCGTCACCAACACCGGCACGGTCGCCGGCGACGAGGTCGTCCAGCTCTACGTCCACGACCCGGTGGCGAGCATCGCCCAGCCGATCCGCCGGCTGCGCGGGTTCAGCCGGGTCACGCTCGAGCCTGGAGAGAGCACGGTGGTGCACTTCGCCCTGGGCGCCGAGGACCTCGGCTTCTGGACGAACGACCCGGCGGGGCGCTTCACCGTCGAGCCGGGCCGGATCGACGTGTACGCCGGTACGAGCTCCCTGGCCGAGGCCCGCTGCACGCTGACGATCGGCTGACGTCGCCGTCGCCTGCTGTCTGCCCGGCTGCCGGTGCGGGAAATCACACACTCCGCGCTCCTCGGGGCCCGGGAAACGTAGTGTGTTCGGCGGCCTGCACGGGCAGGCGATGCACGCTCGTCCGTACGGCCGGGTGACGCGATGCCCGTCCGTGCGGTCGGGCGATGTGATGCCCGTCCGTCCCCCGCGTAAGGCTCCGGCAGTCGGCCGAAGGCTCTCGGACACCGCGAGGCACGACGGTGACATATGCGCTTACACAGGTACTCGAGGAGGAGTCCCCCTTGCCCCGCACGGCCAGGAAGGCGCGAGCGGCCGTCGCGGCCGCCGTCGCCGCGGTGATGCTTGCGCTCGGCGCGTGCGCCGGCGGCCCCGTCCGGCAGTCGGCGCTCGGCGAGAAGCAGACGCTCACCGTGTGGGGCATGGGGGAGGAGGGACAGCGGCTGGGGGAGCTGGCCGAGGACTTCGAGCGGAGACACCCCGGCATCACCGTCGAGGTGACCTCGGTCGGCTGGGACGTCGTCCACCAGAAGCTGATCTCCGCGGCGGCCGCCGGCACGCTCCCCGACATGGCACAGATGGGCTCGACGCTCATGGGCGAGTTCATCGACCTCGACCTGCTGGAGCCGGCCGACACCGGGCGCTTCCGGCAGGACGACTACTTTCCGGCCGCATGGGCCACGAACGTGCAGGACGGCACGGTCTACGGCGTCCCCTGGTACGCCGACGTCCGTGTCCTCTACTACCGCACCGACCTGGCCCGGCACGCAGGTTCCGACGCCCCGCCCGCCACCTGGCAGGAGGCCCTCGACCTCGCACGGGCGTACCAGCGCGAGGCGGGCACCGACTGGGGAGCGGCCCCGCAGCCCGGCGGTACGGGCGCCTGGCAGACCTGGGTGCCGTTCCTCTACTCGGCCGGCGGTGACCTGCTCACCGACGACGGCTGGCCCGCCCTGGACACACCGCAGTCGGTCAGGGCACTGACCGCGTATGCGAAGTACTTCGACGAGGGTCTCGCCCGGAGGAGCTACATCCCCGGATACGACGTGATCAAGGACTTCGGCTCGGGCCGGGTGCCGATGTTCGTCTCCGGCCCCTGGCAGGTCCAGAACATCGAGGCCCGACTGCCGCAGCTGCGCGGCAAGTGGCGGGCGGCACCGCTCCCCGCCGACGAGACGTCCACCTCGTACGTGGGCGGCTCCAGCCTGGTCACCTTCAGCACCAGCGGCCACAAGGCCGCGGCCGAGGCCTTCACCGCGTTCCTCACCAGCCCCGAGAACCAGAGCAAGTGGTACGAGATGACCAAGACCCTCCCGGCGAACCGGCACGCATGGTCCCTGCCCGCCCTGCGCGGCGAATCCGACCTGGACGTCTTCTCGGCGCAGCTGGCTTCGGCACGGCCCGTCCCGCCGCTGCTCGAGTGGAGCGAGTTCGCCGACGTCATCGACGAGAAACTGGAGAAGCTGGCCCGGGGCGCCGACCCGGAGACGGTCGCCGCCGAGATGCAGCGCTCGGCCGAAGCGGTGCTGGGCTGAGCATGTCCGTCACTGCCACCCGGCCCTCCGCCACGGCCGCCCCCGAGCGAGAACCGGACACGAGCGCCCTACCGCGCCGCCGCTGGTCCTGCACCCAGCAGCTCGCGGGCTGGCTGTTCTCCATGCCTTTCCTCGTGCTGTTCGGCACGTTCATGGCCTTCCCCGTCCTGGCGACGCTGGTCATGAGCTTCACCGACTTCGGACTGCGGGACATCACCGACCCGCTCGGCGCCGACTTCGTCGGCTTCGGCAACTACACCGAGATCTTCGGGAACGAGAAGTTCCGCACGGCCCTGTTCAATACCGCCTACTTCGTCGTCATCGGCGTACCGCTGACGCTCGCGTCGGGCCTGTGCGCCGCCGTCCTGCTGAACAGCGGCGTCGACCGTATGCGCACCGTCTTCCGCGTCGGCTTCTACGCCCCCGTGGTCACCAGCATCGTCGCCGTCGCCGTCGTATGGCGCTTCGTCCTCGACCCGGCGGACGGACTGATCGCCGCACTGGCCGCCCAGGCCGGACTCACCGCCCCCGACTTCCTCGGCTCCGACACCCTCGCCATGCCGTCCCTCATCGCCATGGGCGTCTGGCGCAACACGGGCTCCGCCATGGTGCTCTTCCTCGCCGGACTGCAAGCCATCCCCTCAGAGGTGCGGGAGGCGGCCAGGATCGACGGCGCCGGCATCTGGCAGGAGCTGCGCAGGATCACCGTCCCCCTGCTCCGGCCGACCATGCTCTACGTCGCCGTGATGACGACGATCGGCTTCCTCAACGTCTTCGAGGAACCCTTCGTCATGACGGACGGCGGCCCCGACAACCACACCCTCACCATCTCGCTGCTGATGTACGAGGAGGGGTTCGACTACTTCCACATGGGCAAGGCCGGCGCCATGGCCTACGTCCTGTTCACCGTGATCCTGGCCGTCACCGTGCTCCAGCTCCGCCTCCTGAAGGACAACACCAAGTGAGCGCACCCGCGGGCGCACCCCGCCACAGCACTCGCCGGACCGGCCGGACCACCCGGGCGGCGGCGCTCGCCGTGCTCTGGCTCGGACTGGTCATGACGGCCGCACCCTTCGTCTGGATGGGCCTCTCCGCCTTCAAGACCGACCAGGACCTGAGCGCCGGCTCCATGGTGTGGATCCCCACCGAGTGGACGCTGCAGCACTTCCGCGACCTGCTCCGACTGCTGGACCTGCCACAGCACTTCCTCAACTCGCTGCTCGTCGCGACCGTGGTCACGGTCTGCAACCTGGCCTTCTGCTCGATGGCCGGCTACGCCCTCGCGAAGCTGAAATTCGGCGGCAGGCGGCCCGTCCTCGCCATCGTGCTCGGCGCGCTCATGGTGCCGCACAACCTGCTGCTCATGCCGATGTTCGTGATGATCAGCGGGTTGCGGCTGGCCGACTCGTACGCGGCGCTGATCCTGCCCTTCGCCGCCGGTGCGTTCGGGGTCTTCCTGATGCGCCAGTTCATGCGGGCGATCCCCGACGAGACCCTGGAAGCCGCACGGATCGACGGCGCCGGCGAGTGGTACGTCTTCCGGCGCATCGCGCTGCCGATGGTCCGCCCGGCCCTGGCCACCCTGGCGATCTTCACCTTCCTCGCGTCCTGGAACAACTTCCTGTGGCCGCTGGTCGCCACCAGCGACCCCGACAAGTGCACCCTCCCCGTCGCGCTGGCCACCTTCGCCACCGACCCGACCAAGGCCGCCGGTTCCAACGGTGTGCTGATGGCCGGAGCGTTCCTCGTGGTGCTGCCGGTGCTCGTCGTCTTCGCCGTCCTGCAGCGCCATTTCACCCAGAGCATCGCCACCACGGGCCTCAAGTAGCGCCCGTACCCCCTGCCCTCTTCCTCCGGAGGTCCACCGATCATGACCGCTCCCGTTCCACGGCGGCCGAACATCATCCTCTTCATGACCGACGACCACGCCCCGGCGGCCATCGGCGCCTACGGCAGCGTGATCAACAAGACCCCGTCGGTGGACCGGCTCGCCGCCGAGGGCACCGTCTTCGACAACACCTTCTGCACCAACGCGATCTGCTCGCCCGCCCGGGCCACCCTGCTCACCGGCACCTACAGCCACGTCAACGGCATGACGTCGCTGGAGGGACCCACCCACAAGTTCGACGCGAGCCAGCCCTCGTTCCCGAAGCTGCTGCAGGAGGCCGGCTACCAGACGGCCATCATCGGGAAGTGGCACCTCGGGCACGGCGAGGGCCACGACCCCCAGGGCTTCGACCACTGGGAGATCCTGCCCGAGCACGGTGTCTACCACGACCCGGACTTCGTCACCGCCGAGGGCAGGAAGAAGTACCCCGGCTACGTCACCGACATCATCACCGACCTCGCGCTGAACTGGCTCGACAAACGCGATCCCGACAAACCGTTCTGCCTGCTCGTCCAGCACAAGGCCCCGCACCGCGCGTTCGAACCCGCCGAGCGCCACAAGCACCTGTACGAGCACGAGGACATCCCCGTACCGCCCACCCTGCACGATGACCTCGACGGGCGCGCACCCGCCGCCCGCGAGGCCGAGATGAGCATGGAGGACCTCACCGACGAGGACCTCAAGGGCGCGCCCGTTCCGCCGGGACTGTCGCCGCGCGAGGAGCGCGAATGGCGCTACCAGCGCTACATCAAGGACTACCTCCGGGTCGTCGCCGCGCTCGACGAGAACGTGGGCCGGGTGCTGCACTACCTGGACATCACCGGCCTGGACGCGTCGACCGCCGTCGCCTACACCTCCGACCACGGCTTCTTCCTCGGCGAGCACGGCTGGTTCGACAAGCGCTTCATGTACGAGGAGGGCATGCGCATCCCCCTGGTGCTCCGCTGGCCCGGCGTCGCAGAGGCCGGCTCCCGCCACGAGGAGCTGGTGGCGAACATCGACTACGCCCCCACCCTGCTGGCCATGGCAGGGCTGCCCCCGCACCCGCGGATGCAGGGCCGGTCGCTAGTCCCGCTGCTGAAGGGCGACGGCAAGGGCGTGGCTGGTGAGGCCGACGAGGCCGGCAAGGCGTGTGAGCCGGGCGAGGCGAAGGGCGCCTGGCGGGACGCCGTCTACTACCGCTACTACATGCACCTGGACGTCTGCCACAACGTCCAGGCCTGCTACGGCATCCGCACCCGGACACACAAGCTGATCCACTACCCCGGCCACGGCTCGGGCGCCGACGGGGCCAAGGACGCGCCGCGCACACCGGCCTGGGAGCTCTTCGACCTGACGACGGACCCGAACGAGCTGCACAACCTCTACGACGATCCGCGGTACGCGGACCTGGTGGCGGAGCTGACCGTCCGGCTCGCCGAACTCCAGCGCCACTTCGGCGACACCCCGGAGGGCGTGCTGCCCGCGCCGGCCGCCACGCCGTCCACCTCCTGAGCCCACTCCCTGAGCCCACCCCCTGAAGGGAAGCGATCCCATGACGACAACCCGACCGGACCGCGACGACCACTCGGATCGCGACGCCCGCCCGGACCGCGACGCCCGCCCGGCGACCGAGTGGCTCGCCGACGCCGTTCTGTACCAGATCTACCCGCAGAGCTTCGCCGACGCGGACGGCGACGGCATCGGCGATTTCGCCGGCATCGAGCAGCGGCTCGACCACCTCGCCTGGCTCGGCGTGAACACCGTCTGGCTCAACCCCTGCTTCGCCTCGCCGTTCGAGGACGCGGGCTACGACGTGTCCGACTACTTCACCGTGGCCCCCCGCTACGGCACCAACGACAGCCTCGCGAAGCTCGTCGACAGCGCCCGCAGCCGGGGCATCCGCGTGCTGCTCGACCTCGTCGCGGGCCACACCTCGGACCAGCATCCCTGGTTCGCCGCGTCCGCGAACGACCCCAACGACCACCGCTACATCTGGGCCGCGACCGACGAACACCCCGGCGACGGCTTCCAGCCGTCGCCCGGCACCCGCCCCGGCTGGTACAAGCCGAACTTCTTCCCCAGCCAGCCCGCCCTCAACTTCGGCTACGCACGCACGAACCCGGACGAGCCATGGCGGCAGCCCATCGACGCCGAAGGACCGCGCGCCAACCGCCAGGCGCTGCGCGACATCATGGACCACTGGCTCGACCTGGGCCTCGCAGGCTTCCGCGTCGACATGGCCGCGTCGCTCGTCAAGGACGACCCCGGCCACGCCGAATCGGCCCGGCTCTGGCGCGACCTGCGCGACTGGCTGGACAGGACGCACCCGCAGGCGGCCCTGCTCTCCGAATGGGGCGACCCGGCCGTGTCCGTACCGGCCGGCTTCCACGCCGATTTCTTCCTGCAGTTCGGCGCCGACGACGACGGTCTGAAGCTGCGCTCCCTCTGGAACAACAACACCGGCACCGTGAGCGAGGGCTGGGCACCGCTCGAGCCCTACTTCAGCGCCGAAGGCGCCGGCTCCCCGCAGACCTTCCTCGACGGCTGGCGGACCGCCACAGGCGCGATATCCGCAGCAGGCCGCGGGGGCTTCGTCGCGCTGCCCACCGCCAACCACGACTTCTCCCGCCTCGCCTGCGGCCCGCGCACCGCCGAGCAACTGCCCGCGGCCTTCGCCTTCCAGCTGACCTGGCCGACCCTCCCGGCCGTGTACTACGGCGACGAGATCGGCATGCGCTACGTGTCCGGCCTGCCCGAGCACGAGGGCAGCGTCCTCGGCCCCCGCTACAACCGCGCCGGCTCGCGCACCCCCATGCAGTGGGACGACACCGAGAACGCCGGCTTCTCCACGGCCCGCGCCGAAGACCTCTATCTCCCCATAGACCCGGACCCGGCCCGCCCCACGGTCACCGCCCAGCGCGCGGACCCCACCTCCCTGCTGCACCTGGTCCGCCGCCTGATCGCGCTGCGCAAGGCCACGCCGGAACTGGGCAGTTCGGGCCAGATCGAGGTGCTGCACACCGGCTACCCGCTCGTGTATCTGCGGGGCGGACGCTTCCTCGTCGTGGTGAACCCGCGCCGAGAGCCGGCGCAGGTCACTCTGCCCGAGGGCCTGGGCACCGCGGCTGCCGCACCCCTGGAGGTCTCCGGCGTCGAGGTGAGCGAGAGCAGCATCCGCGCGGCAGGATTCTCGTACGGCATCTTCGACCTCGGCCGCTCCGGCGCGGCGGCAGGAACACGATGACCACGTCGGATCCCGGGGCGCGGCAGCCGTCCGCGTGCTGCGCCCCGGAGCGGGAGACGCAGGGGAGTCCGGCGGCAGCATCACCGACCCTGCCTGCCGCCACGATCCGGCCCGCCGCCACGATCTCGCACATCGCCTCGTCCGCGGTCCCGCACGGCGGCTGGCGCGAACTGCCCGGTGGCGCCTTCCTGATGGGCAGCGACGACTCCCCCTACCCGGCGGACGGCGAGGGCCCGGCCCGCGAGGTGAGAGTCGACGCCTTCACCATCAGCGCCACGACCGTCACCAACACCGAGTTCGCCGCCTTCGCCGACGCCACCGGATACCGCACGGACGCCGAACGCTTCGGCTGGTCCTTCGTCTTCGGCGGCCTCCTCCCGGACGACTTCCCGCCCACCCGTGCCCCTGCCGCCACCCCCTGGTGGCGCCAGGTCCACGGCGCGTACTGGCGCCACCCGGAGGGCCCCGGCTCGGACGTACTGGGCCGCATGGACCACCCGGTGGTGCACGTCTCCCACAACGATGCTCTCGCGTACTGCCGTTGGTCGGGGGCGCGACTGCCCACCGAGGCCGAATGGGAGTACGCGGCCCGCGGCGGCCTGGAGTCCGAGCCGTACCCCTGGGGCGACGAACGCGACCCGGCCGGCGAGTACCGCATGAACATCTTCCGCGGTGCCTTCCCGCACCGGAACACCGCGGCGGACGGCTATTCCGGTACCTGTCCCGTGGACGCCTTCCCGCCCAACGGCTACGGCTTGTTCAACACGACGGGCAATGTGTGGGAGTGGTGCGCGGGCCTCTTCGCCCCGGGCGCGCGGGTCCTCAAGGGCGGCTCCCACATGTGCCACGAGTCGTACTGCCTGCGCTACCGCACCTCGGCCCGCATGGGCAACACCCCGGACAGCTCAAGCGGGAACACGGGCTTCAGGGTGGTGCGGGGCCGGTGACGCCGGGTGTGTGAACGACCTCGGTGGTGCTCGATCGCGAGGTCGTCGTCCGCGGATACCTGCGCACGTGAGCATACGGGTTCGCGGACGCGGACGCGGATGCGGCGCAGCGGCACGGCGGGTGGGGGCGGCACGGCCGGCAGGGCGCCACGACGGTCCTACGGGGTGGCGCCGAAGGCGGCACCGGCGATTCCGAGCACCGCCGCCACGGCGATTCCGACGCCCCGTGGCGATGCCCTTGCCGATCTCACCGGCGGTGTCCCAGTCGACTTCCAGGTCACTCACCCAGCCGTCCGCGTCGACGTACGTGCCGCCACCGGTGACCGCGGGCGCGGAGCCGGGCGGCGCCAGGGGAGCCGGGCCCGGTGCCGTGAGAGGCCTTGTTCGCAGTGGTAGAGCCCGCTGAGGAACACCACCGGCAGATGCTTGATCGCGGCCACGGCTCTGTCCTGCGCGGTGTCGTCGTCCGGGTCGAGCACGTCTTCGGGAAGCCCGAGGTACTCGTTCTCCGCGGGGTGCTTGCCGCCGTGGGCGGTGTATGCGGAGCGCCAGTCTGCGACCTGCGTGCGGCCTGCCTGGACCTCACAGGGGTCGGTTTCCTCACCAGAGATGCGCACCCGGCCCAGCCAGCCCGTGTGGCGCAGGAATCGCACGGGAGGCAGGCCTTCCTCGGGGCAGCCCTGTCGTGCGGCGCGCAGTACTGCGTGCACCTTCCGCAGCGTGCGCAGCATCCCAGTCCGTGATTGGGCACCAGGATCGCTTCTTTGCAGCATGATGTAGCAACTCCTCGGCATCATCGTGGCGTGGGGCGGGCACCTTCTGGTGCCCGTCCGGTGGGCCGGGTGCGAGCGGCGCCCGGTCTCTACGCGTTCGGTGCCGATACCGTCTTCCTCGGCCGGGCAAGCTCCGCAACTATTCGTCGAGGACGGCGGCGGTCTGCGCGGCTCCTCATCGGGCCGCAGGGGTGAGAGCGGGGGTCGGCTGAATGACACCGGGGCTGGCTTGGGCTTCGGGGACCGGGCCTGGCTGGCCTGACCTGGGTGCCGCAGGCGCGTAGCGGCGCGTTCGTTCCCCGTTCGGGGAGCGCAAGCGGGCGAGGGCCCCGGGAGAATCGCCCCCGGAGCCCCCGCTGCTGTTCGTTCAGCAGCTGTCAGGCATGGCTACCGTCGCTGCTGCCTCCATACTTGGCAACCGTGATCGGGTCGCCGTAGCCGGTTCGCTCCCACGTCGACGTTCCGCTCAATAGAACTCGACGTCGCCGCGGAGGATGTACGCGGAACGACCTTGCGCTGGACACGGGTACCTGGCAGGCGGCTGAGGATGATCACGGCTAATGCCCACTGGCATGCGTCCGGACCACCCGCTTGGGCGCGCGGGCTCGCCACTTCGCTGGGCGGAACACCCGTCAGCGTTCGGTCTCCTGTTCCACCCCGGGACCTGGGATGCGGTCGAGGAGTTCCGCGAGGACGTCGAGTCGCAGCGCCGCACGAGGGACGTCGGTGGGCGTGACGCTGCCCGGGGGCGGCGGCTGGAACACGGGCGCCGGTTCCACGCCGAGCGCCGTCATCCGGTCGAGGATGCACTGTTGGAACTCCTCCGGTGAGGTGTACGGGCAGACGATGTCCCGCGGATCGAAGATCGTCCATGACAGCTCCTCGTCCTCGTCGCG